>CAZZPH010000012.1:7393-9290 GCA_964655725.1 uncultured Hyphomicrobium sp. | reverse complement strand
GGATGTAGATGTCGCCGTCCTTGATGGCGAACTGTACGTTCATGAGACCGACGACACCCAGCGCCATGGCCAGCTCGCTCGCCTGTGCACCGAGCCTGGAGACCGTGGCGGCATTGAGAGAATGAGGCGGCAGCGAGCACGCGCTATCGCCGGAATGAATACCCGCCTCCTCGATGTGCTCCATGACGCCAGCGATGAACGTGTCCTTGCCATCGCACAGGCAATCGACATCGACTTCGGTCGCATCGGTCAGATACCGATCGATGAGGAGCGGGCGCTTGGCGGAGACGACAAGTTCGGATGGACTGTCGAGCGTTGCAGACAGGCGCGTGATGTAGCGATCGATTTCGGCACCATCGTGCACGATTTCCATGGCGCGGCCGCCCAGAACGTAGGATGGTCGGATCACCAGCGGAAAGCCGATCGCATCGGCAACGGCGCGCGCCTCACCCGGCGTCCGTGCGATGCCGCTTGCCGGCTGCTTCAGTCCGAGCCGCTCAATGAGCGCTTTGAAGCGGTCGCGATCCTCCGCCAAATCGATGGCGTCGGGCGACGTGCCGAGAATGGGTACCCCGGCTTCCTCCAGCGGACCCGCCAGCTTCAACGGTGTCTGACCGCCGAACTGGACGATCACGCCCTTCACGCGCCCGTTCGACTGCTCGGTGCGAATAACCTCAAGCACATCCTCAGCCGTCAACGGCTCAAAGTAGAGGCGGTCCGACGTATCGTAATCGGTGGAGACGGTTTCCGGATTGCAGTTGATCATGATGGTTTCATAACCCGCCGCCGTCAGCGCGAAGCAGGCATGACAACAGCAGTAGTCGAACTCGATCCCCTGCCCGATCCGGTTGGGGCCCCCACCAAGAATAATGATTTTATCGCGCCCAGTGGGCTGGGCTTCGCAGACGGGAGCATCCACCAGCCCGGTCTCATAGGTGGAATACATGTAAGCGGTGGGCGAGGCGAACTCGGCCGCGCACGTATCGATGCGCTTGAAGACGGGATGGACACCGAGTTCATGGCGATGCTGCCGGACGTCCGGCTCGCTGATGCCCGCAAGCTTGGCAAGCCGGGCATCGGAGAACCCTTGGGATTTGAGCATCCGCATGTGGCGTGCATCGGATGGGAGGCCGTGCGCGATGACGCGCGCCTCCAGGTCGACGATTTCCTGCATCCGGGAGATGAACCAGGGATCGATGCGAGAAAGCGCATGCACAGTCTCGTGATCGACGCCAAGCCGCAGCGCTTGTGCCACTTTGAGTAGACGGTCGGGAGCAGGACGCGACAAAGCCGCGCGAACGACGTTCTTGTCGTCGCCGGAGCCCAGACCTTCGAGGGTGATATCATCCAGACCGGATAAACCGGTCTCCATCGAGCGCAGGGCCTTCTGGAGGCTTTCGGCAAACGTGCGCCCGATCGCCATCACTTCGCCCACAGACTTCATCGCCGTGGTCAGAGTTGAATCAGCCCCCTGGAATTTCTCGAACGCAAAGCGCGGGATCTTGGTGACCACGTAGTCGATGGTCGGTTCGAAGGACGCCGGCGTTGCCCCACCCGTGATGTCGTTCTCCAACTCATCGAGCGTGTATCCGACAGCAAGCCGGGCTGCGACCTTTGCGATCGGAAATCCGGTCGCTTTCGACGCCAGGGCCGACGAACGCGACACGCGCGGGTTCATCTCGATGACGACCAGACGCCCGTCGGCAGGATTGACCGCGAATTGCACGTTAGAACCGCCGGTCTCGACACCGATCTCGCGCAGGACCGCCAGAGAGGCGTCGCGCATTATCTGGTATTCCTTGTCCGTCAACGTCAGTGCCGGCGCGACCGTGATGCTGTCGCCGGTGTGGACCCCCATCGGATCGACATTCTCGATCGAGCACACGATGATGCAGTT
>CAZZPH010000012.1:0-7383 GCA_964655725.1 uncultured Hyphomicrobium sp. | reverse complement strand
CACCTCCATCTCGAATTCCTTCCAGCCGAGCACACTTTCCTCGACCAGGACCTGGGTCGTGGGAGACGCGTCGAGGCCGCGCTCGATGATGTCGAAGAATTCCTCACGATTGTAGGCAATGCCACCACCGGTCCCGCCGAGGGTGAACGACGGCCGGATGATGGCTGGAAGTCCGACGAATTCCAAAGCCGCGGCCGCTTCCGTGCGGTTGTGCGCCATCATCGAACGGGGTGTTTCCAGACCGATGGCCTTCATGGCCTCACGAAACCGCAGCCGGTCTTCGGCTTTATCAATGGCTTCGGCGTTGGCACCGATCAATTCGACATCGAGGTCGGAGAGAATTCCTTGCCGCTCCAGCGCGAGCGCGGTGTTGAGGGCGGTCTGGCCGCCCATCGTTGGCAACAGGACGAGCTTCCTGCCCGGATGGGCCTGCTTCTCCTGAGCAATGATCTTGGCCACCGCCTCGGGCGTGATGGGCTCGATATAGGTGGCGTCCGCGACGTCCGGATCGGTCATGATCGTCGCGGGATTGGAGTTGACGAGCACGATGCGATAGCCGTCGGCCTTCAGCGCCTTGCAGGCCTGCGTTCCCGAATAATCGAACTCGCACGCCTGGCCGATGATGATGGGGCCGGCGCCGATGATGAGGATGGTATCAATGTCTGTACGTCTGGGCATGGCGGGCCGACTCTTATTGCAGCCCGGCGGCTTTGGCTATAGCCCGCGCAAACAGTCGCGGGGACTGTCACACATGGGATGAGCGCCCGCTGTCACATTCCCGGAGCGCCCCCCACGCGGCGCCACGCTTTACGGCTTGACGTCCTGCGGCTGCTCGATCTTCACCTCGTCGGGATAGGCGTAGATCTCGCGGAAGATCGGCTTATCCAGCATCCCGGCCCGGGCCAGGATGATCCGCGCGGGCAGCCCGCTCTCGACATCGAGATAGACCACGCGGACGGCCTCGTTCAGGGCTTCTGCCTCTTTTTCTTCCTTGGTCTTGGGCTTTCCTGAGGTGTCCTCGGGCGGCAAGCCCTTGTAGGCACGCACCTTCTGCCCGTCCAGGGTCTCCGCTCCCATGCATTCGAAGCGCCCCACATTGGTCGAGATCTCCTCCAGCGTGCTCTTGAAGAACGCTACGAGTTGATCGGTCGTTGCCGCGTCCACTTTGCGCCAATCGCCACCCGCCTTGCTCCAGGCCTCCTTGCCGATCAGGATCGTCTCCACAGGCTTGTCAGGTTCTGTGAGCGTGGTGACTACCTGCCGCATGCGGTCGGGCTTCACGTACTCGATGGTCATCTTGAACGGTCCGCTTTCGCTGATGAGGTTCATCTCCTTGCGGACTTTTTCGGAATTGCTCTGGCGCGCGAAAGCCTGGTGAACCTCGCGGGTGCAGTCTGCTTGCGCACTGGCCGCCGTTCCCACCAGCAGGAATGCGGCCACCGCGCCGCGCGTCAGGTTCGACATGTGTGTTGGTACTCCGTTGTGTCCCGCCGGATTGGATCCTGGCTGGAACTACTGCTGGTCTTGCGCGCTTTCGGAACTCGGTAGAACGTTCACCGGCGGAATGATCTTGATGTCCTCACCGTATGTGTAGATGGCGGTAAACTTTACTGGACCATCCGGCTTGGCAGAACGTGTGATATAGGCCGCCGGCAGCCCGGAGGCGGGCTCGATATAAACGGTCGTGATCACTTCCATACCGTCGGTGTCACGGGCGGGCTCGGTGGCATATCCCATCATGTCTTGGCCCTCGTACTGGACCTTGCCCAAGCACGAGAAATCAGCCGCCGCTTTTGGTGGGACCTTATAGGCCTCCCGTTCGGTGGTCACGATCTGAGCGTTATGAGGGGGCTGTTCCTCCCAGCCGCCTTCCGTGTTGGCCCAGGCCCATTTGCCGATTCCGATCGTCTCCACGGGCGCATCCTCTGAGGGGGCCTCGATCTTGGAGTAAATCGCATCGGGAGCCACGAAATCTATCGTCCGGATCAGTGGCCCGTTCAATGTGGGCGACGTGGCCACGGTGCGAAATGCGGGCTGCGCGCGTTGCTTGACGAACGCTTCTTCGACTTCACCTTTGCACTTCTCATCGGCGTGGGCTGAGGCCACAATGCCCGGGGCGAGAAGACAAAGCGCTGCAAGCGATAGACCAACGACACGCATGATCTGGAGAACCTCCCTGAACCTTCAGATTTTCCGCCCTTATAGGCGGTTCAATGCTGGCGCTGTCCTTAAATCTGCGAAAGGTTGGCCCTGACACGGGCCGATCCCGAGGGGTCACCCGCCAGACGGGCGGAAGGCGTCGCACGGGTCGCCCCGCTCGGGCCGGGGGGTGAAGATCACATAGTCCGCAGCCGATTTGCCATCCGGGTCGCGGGGCACATAGCTCTCGGGCGTAACGTTGCCCTCCTCGACCTCGATCGCCATGACGGTGAGCACCGCCGTTTCCGGCGCGCGGTGACGGATGTACCAGCTAACGCCGCGATCGGAACGTGCGTGCGTGTTCCCGGTTACCAGCACGGCGCGCCCGTGCGTTTTCGCAGCCCCAAGGGTTGCATCTGCCAAATGAGCATCCCGGAAGCGCTGGGCCAACGCCATCGACGGCATTGCCGAGGCCGGGAGCATTCCGCAATGGGCCGCCTCGATCTCACTCAAGGACGCCTGCTCCAATTGCATGCCAAGCGGCACGTCAAGCTTCAGACGCGCATGCTCGCCTTCGGGAAGCGCGGATAACCCAGTCTTGGCGACTTCGCGGATCGTGGCGCGCGAGGGGTCGCCAGCGAGAAGCGGCAGGCGTTCCCTGCCGATTTCTTCCAGAATTGCATCGTAGTCATATTTGGACCAGGGCCCCGTCTGCCAGGACAAAGCGTCCTTCACGGCAGCAGCATTGAGTGTGCGGGAGGGATCCTCCATGAGGGCCGCCAGCGTTGCGAGCGCTGGGTTCTGGTCGGTGCTCAGCATCTCCATCACGACAGCGGTCTTGCCACCATCGAACAGGATCGCGCGAAGCGCGAATGCCTGGACGCGGCGATGATCGGGATTGTCATGCGCTTCGCCAACAATCGTGATGTCGCTGCCAAGCAAGGACGATTGGAGATGCGCCGGTTCGACCAGCGCCTGCTCGTGCTCGCTCCAGATCCGTCCAATCAACGGATGGGCGGCATCACCCGTTGTCGACCATTCGGTAATGATGCGGGCCTGCTCGCCCAGCGCCCCGAATGCTTCCCAGCCTGCTGAACGATCATCCCCTGGTTCGGCGAACGCGCGATCGTTTGTCAGGCCGGCAGCCGCAACAGCGGCGGAAAAAATGCCCACAAGACTGATGGCGAGGATGTTCGTCATCCGTATCCCGCGTCCGGGCAGCCTCATTTGGGGCATCAAAACTCCCGCACGCTACCGCTCCGCGATGGGCGCAAGGCCCTTTTGATTGCGCATGTGATTGGTAAACCGATTGAAGAGGTAATGACTGTCCTGGGGTCCCGGTGAAGCCTCAGGATGATGCTGAACTGAAAAGACCGGCTTGCCATCGAGCGCCAGCCCGCAATTGGAGCCGTCGAACAATGAGACGTGGGTCTCCGAAACCCCGTGGGGCAAGGTCTCGCGATCAACCGCAAAACCGTGGTTCATCGATACGATCTCGACTTTTCCCGTCGAGATATCTTTGACGGGATGGTTGGCGCCATGATGCCCCTGATGCATCTTCTTGGTCGTCGCCCCCAGCGCCAGTCCGAGCATCTGATGGCCCAGGCAAATTCCAAACACAGGTAACCCGCTCGCGATGATCTTCTGGATCTCCCGCACGGCATACTCGCCCGTTGCAGCCGGATCGCCGGGACCGTTGGAGAGAAACACCCCGTCGGGATTGCGCGCGAGAACCTCCTCTGCGGACGTCGTGGCGGGCACCACAGTGACGCGGCACCCGGCCGATGCCAGACAGCGCAGGATGTTGCGCTTCAGTCCATAGTCGATCGCGACCACATGAAACTGCGCAGTCTCATTGCGTGGATAGCCCTCATTCCACACCCAGCGCATCTCGTCCCACGAGTAACTCTGCCCGCTCGTGACCTCGGGAACGAGATCCAGGCCCAGCAGTCCCGGCCATGCGCTCGCTTCGGCCTTGAGGCTTTCGATATCAAAATTGCCGGATGGATTGTGGGCGATAACCCCGTTCGGCATACCCGTTTCACGAATGCGCGTGGTCAGGGCGCGCGTATCGACCCCGGCGATCGCGACAATGCCGCGCGCCTTGAGCCACTGGTCGAGATGCTCTGCCGCTCGATAGTTCGAGGGGTCGGTAATCTCAGCGCGCAGGATGCATCCGCGCACGCCAGAACGGGCGGCGAGGTTAGAGGTCTCTGTGTCTTCCGCGTTGGCGCCCACATTGCCGATATGTGGGAATGTGAAGGTGATGATCTGGCCGGCATAAGAGGGGTCCGTGAGGATCTCCTGATAGCCCGTCATGGCGGTATTGAAGCACACCTCACCCACGCTGTGGCCTACAGCCCCCAGGCCTTGCCCCTCAATCACGGTCCCGTCGTCGAGCACGAGGCGGGCAGTGGTCGGCGTGACCGTCCAGGCTGGTGGTACGGGCGGCGTCATATTCGAGCCTCTTGAGACGAGCTGTGTGCCTTGCATCGGGCCGGGCCGGGACCGCTCGCGCACGAGAGCGATGAGTGTCATCGATACCAGGCGGCGGGGAGAGCCTTAGGCCCGTGAAGTCGCGCGGAAGCTATGGGAAGAGGCACGGGAAATCAAGGAACAGCCCGCGAATGGTTCACATTCCACGACGGCAAACTGCCGCGGCCGATCGACAACCGGATTTGGCTCAACTTCGGCGAGACGCGACTTTCCCTTGCGCTTAGCGGGTCAAAATCCTACAAGCCGCGCGTCCGCTGGGAGGGTTTGACCATGCGCGCACGGCTGAGCGAGGACATCAAGACCGCGATGAAATCCGGCGACAAGAAGCGCCTCGCCACATTGAGATTGATCTCGGCGGCGATCAAGGATCGTGATCTGTCTGCAGGGATAAATCAGGATGGCCAGCCGACGGGCCGGGAACAGATCAGCGACCAGGACATCGTCCTGCTTCTCCAGAAAATGATCCGGCAGCGCCGCGAAAGCGCTGAGACCTATCGTGCTGCGGGTCGTGAAGATCTGGCGGACCAGGAAATTGGCGAAGTCGCGGTGATTGAGCCCTATCTGCCTCGCCAGATGACGGATTCGGAAATTCAATCGGCCATTGAGGCCCTGATCCAGGAGACGGGTGCAGCCGGCCTCAAGGACATGGGCCGCACCATGGCGATCCTGAAAGAGCGTTACGCCGGGACGATGGATTTCGCCAAAGCCAGCGCCGCCCTCAAGGCTGCGTTGACGTAAGGCCGTCACACGTCGCGCTGACCCAACCAGCCTGCCAAGCCGCCATCCGATCCAAGATTGCTGGGCGCTGAGGCGGCAGTTTATGGACCCTGCAGTAAATTGAGCCGGGGAAAGCCTGTGGATGACGGGGGCGCTAGACACGCCGCGGAGTGCTGAGCGGGCGAATCACCTAGCCTGTGGGCCAGTTCAGCCAGGTTTGAAGCCCGATGCGCTTTCCTCCTCATCTTCTCGATGAAATCCGTGCTCGCCTGCCTGTCAGCCAGGTTGTGGGCCGCAAAGTCGCGCTCAAGAAGAAGGGTCGCGAGTGGGCCGGCCTGTCTCCGTTCAAGACGGAAAAGACACCCTCATTCTTCGTCAACGACCAGAAGGGCTTCTACCATTGCTTCGCGTCCGGCGAGCATGGCGACGTGTTCACATTCCTCATGAAGACCGAAGGCCTGTCGTTTCTGGAGGCTGTCGAACGCCTCGCAGGCGAGGCTGGCGTCGCACTCCCCAAGCCTGAGCCGCGCCAGCAAGAAGCTCACGATCACTACCAGCGGCTGGCTGCCGTGCTGGAGGCATCGGCCGCGTTCTTCGAGCAGAGCCTGGCAGGTGCGCAGGGCGTGGAAGCACGGCGCTACCTGGAGCGGCGAGGGGTGCGGCGCGAGACGATAGCAGCCTTCCGGCTCGGGTACGCACCCGCCGGCCGCAACGCGCTGGGTGCGCAGCTGGCCAAGCTGGGATTTTCGGCCGAGGAGCAGGCGCAGTCGGGAATGCTGATCTCTGGCGAGGACATTCGCGAGCCTTATGACCGCTTTCGCCACCGTGTCATGTTTCCGATCAGCGATGCGCGGGGCCGCATCATCGCATTCGGTGGTCGCGCACTCGATCCGGCCGCACCGGCCAAGTATCTGAATTCTCCCGAAACGGCCCTCTTCCACAAGGGCCGCAATCTCTACAACGCTCACAAGGCTCGCTTTGCCGCCCACGACCGCTCCCGGGTGATCGCGGTCGAAGGCTATATGGATGTGGTGGCGCTCACCGAGGCTGGGTTCGCCGAGGCGGTTGCACCGCTCGGCACGGCGCTCACCGCTGAACAGATCGGCTTGTTGTGGCGCATGTCACCCGAGCCGATCCTCTGCTTCGATGGCGATACGGCCGGCCGCAAGGCGGCTGAGCGTGCTGTGGACGTGGTGCTGCCTCTGCTGCAACCTGGGAAAAGTCTCCGGTTTGCCTTTCTGCCCGACGGTCTTGATCCTGACGATCTGGTCCGCCAGCAGGGGCCTGCAGCTTTGGAGTCCATTCTGGCCTCTGCGGAGCCTTTGGCCGCCGTTCTCTTCAATCGGGAGTGGAGTCAGGGCGAATGGACGACACCGGAGCGGCGCGCGGGGCTGGAGAAGCAACTGCGGCTGCATGTCGCCCGGATCGAGGAACCTACCGTCCGGGGCCACTACCAGCGCGAGATGCTGTCCCGGCTCAACACGTCATGGGCGGCAGACCGCGGGCGCGGCGGGAATTGGAGAACAACGTCGAGCCGCGAACCAGCCTCAGAGCCCTGGCGGGGGTCCAGGCCCCGTGAGCAGCGTGCCGGCGGGCGACCTTATGCCCCGGGTGCGAAATTCGAGGAGAGCCGGCGGGGCCTTTCCTCGCGCTACACGGCAGCGGGAGCACCTCCCCGCGGGCTCCCCTCGGCGAGCCTTCTCAAGAGCGGGCTGGTGTCAGGAGAGGCCGCGCGGCCCAATCATCGCGAATTGCTCCTGATCCGCACGCTTCTGAACCACGTTTGGCTTGTGGATCAAGTCGCGGAGGACGTCGCGAGGCTCCCCTTGGCGGCCCCTGCGCTTTCTACGTTACGGGACGCAATTCTTGCGGCGGTTTCACTTGACAATTCCCTTGACAGCGTCGCGCTGCGCTCCCATCTGACGTCCCTGGGTCTCGGCGGGCTGATCAGTCTCGTCGACCGCCTATCGACACATAAGTGCGACAGGTTCGCAGAGCCCGATGCCGGGCACGCCGAGGTGGAAGCTGGCT
>CAZZPH010000011.1:7239-21492 GCA_964655725.1 uncultured Hyphomicrobium sp. | reverse complement strand
AAAATCTTTTTCGCGAGCCGCCGCAATCAATCCGGCTGAGTAGTTCCCTTGCCGCGGCCCGTCGCCCTGTAGGCACGCAAGCGTTTCAACAGGCGCGGCCGTCCAGGTTCGGCATCGCGGTGCCGCACTTCGCCGACCGAAGCGTTCATCGGCCCTTCAAGTTCAGCAACCGTCTCAGATGCCATAAGGCGCGTCAGCTTTGCTTTGAGCTTTGCTTTCGACTCTTCCGCCGCAGCAAGGATCTCCTTGACCTTCCACACGTCGAGAAGCTGAAAATGGCTCGTTCCCGCCTGCATGTAGATGTCGGGCCGTTGCGACTTCAGTTTTTCGCGGATGATCGTGCGCTCGAATATGAAGGACGCGGCGAACAACGCCTCGGTCGCGGTGGGATGGGCCCGGTCTGGTGCCGCACTTGGAATGCCTGACACGTCAATGGCGACGGTATCATCACACGCACCCTGAAGCAGATCGAAGGGCAGCGGGTTGACGAGACCGCCGTCAATGCAGGCCCGGCTGTCGATCACCATCGGTTCGAAAAGGGCAGGCAACGCGATACTCGCCGCAACGGCGCGCCGCAGGGGACCTTCGTTGAACACAATCGGTTCCAGCGCGTAAAAATCAGTCGCGACAACCTGCAAGGGAATGGACAGCTCCGAGAAGTCGCGCGCGACACGTGAAGGAAAGATCACCTCCAGCAGCGCTTCAGGAGATAGCACCGCGCTGCGCGACGCAAAAATGCGGGCAGCACTACTGCGCGGCCGGGCACGCGCCGAGAACAGGTCGCGCACAAGATCGAAGCGCATGGCAAGCGTCTCTTCGATGTGCGCGCGGATCTCCCGGCCGGACAGTCCAGAAGCATAAGCAGCCCCGATAACGGCGCCGATCGAAGTCCCCGCAATGGCGGACGGCCTGATCTGCAATTCATCAAAGGCTTCCAGCATCACTGCATGAGCCAGTCCCCGCGCGCCACCCCCGCCCAGCGCCAGACCTATGGAAACAGGTGTGTATGGGGTCAGTTCACCTGCAGGTCCTGAACCTTGATGGGTCAATGGTCTAGCCGATTTCATCCCGGTTGCTCGCACCTTAGAACCGCACTCGACCCGTTTTGAGCCTGTGCGCGTGACTTGCGCATCGCAATCTCAAAGTACAATATCCAGCGTAACGGGCGGAACAGAAAGGATGCCGCCATTCGGTTAGCCGTACCGGTATGCTGAACCAGAATACAAACAGGTTTAAGAGTGACGAAGAGGCAAGCGATCGTGCGCGGCCAGTGAATGCGGCGCATCGGTGCGGACAACTCACGTGCGCGCTCATTCTCGCCGCTCTTGCGGTCAGCACACCGGCGGCAGGCCAGATCTGGCCAGGAAGCCAAGCTCCTCCCGGCGGGGCCATCGCAGCGAAAGTCGTCGGTGAAGTCTGTCCGGGCGTGATGAGTGAGGAAGACGTTGCCGAATTGAAGAACTACATCGCCGAGCGGGCGCGCCACTTCCAATCAGGACGACGATACGAACGCCGGTTCGCCGCCTTCTTCCCGCAGATCGAGGAGCGGTTCCGCGCGAGCTACGCTCAGCCTGGAGGATGCACCAGAGAGGCGGCAGACATGGCCCGCGATATACTGGAACGCGTCCGCCGCACCGCGCCCGGCACCGGGTTTGCCGCGCCACAGAAGTAACACGCCGTTAACCTCGATTGCCTCAAAACAACCATGTTCCCGACAGTCGGCGGTGCGATCCCTCCGCTGACCCCGTTTCGCGTAACTGAAAGGAACGTTGTCCGTGCTCAAATTCCGTCTTTGGCGGCGCATCTGCTCACTCGCGGCCGCCTGCACTGCCCTCGGCCCCATTCTTCTCCTCGCCCAGCCAGCAGCAGCCCAGTCCCTCGCCCCCATCTGGAGCGGTGTCTACGCTGGCGTCCACGGTGGCGGCCGGTGGAGCGAGATCGATACCTCTGACCTTGGAAGCCCCAGCGACAGCGCGCTCGGCTGGGGCATCCATGCAGGCTACAATGTCCGCCTGGGCGGGCTCGTTGCCGGCATCGAAGGCGACGCGAACTTCGAAGATACAGACATTTCGTTTGCTTCTGCCGGCGGTGGATCCGCCAGCTTTTCCAGCGACTGGAGCGGCTCCGTTCGGGCGCGCCTTGGCCTGCCCATCGGTCCGGCGCTCCTCTTCGGAACACTGGGCTACGCCTGGAACTCGGCCACATTCACGGCCCTCGACGGCGCGGGCGGCCGCTCCAGATCCGACACCACCTATGACGGGATCGTCTACGGCATCGGTGCAGAAAGCTATGTTCTGCCCAATGTTTCACTTCGGCTGGAAGCACTGCATTTCGATTACGCCAAAGAAAAACTGTCCCTGGGCGCGATCGGCGGCGTGACAGAAATCGACCCCAGCGACACGGTTTTGCGTGCGGGCATCACCTTCCACCTCAATTAAATCCGCAGGCGGTATCCCACCGGCGCGTGCGCATGAAAAAAGGACCGGGCCTTGCCCGGTCCGTGATGAGATAGGCACCTTGCCTGGAGGCGTCGCGGGCGTCGAGACTTATGCCAGCTTGAACGGCATATCCTTGCCAGCAAAGAAGGCGTCGATGTTGTCGAGCGCCTCAAAGCCCATCTGATTGCGCGCCTCGATCGCCGCCGAGCCCAGGTGGGGAAACAGGAAGGTATTCGGCAGGTCGTAGTAGCCATCGTGAATTTTGGGCTCTCCGGCGAATACATCGAGTCCCGCGTAGCCCAGACGGCCCGACTTCAAAGCCGCGATCATGTCCTCGTCATTGACGAGATCGCCGCGCGCTGTGTTGACCACGATCGCACCATGAGGGAGCTTTTCGATCACGCTTTTGTTGAAGAAGTAGCGGGTCTCCGGCGTCGAAGGGGCATTGATGGAAAAGAACTGGGAGACCGACAAGAGGCTGTCCAGCGTCGGGTGATAGGTTGCCCCGAGCTCCTTTTCGCGTTCTTCGGGCTGGCGGTAGATATCGTAGTAGTGAATATCCATATCGAAACCGCGGGCGCGCTTGGCGAGTGCCTGCCCGATCTTGCCGAATCCGTAGATGCCAAGAGTCTTGCCGTCGAGCCGCTGACCCACGAGTTGCAGCGGCTGCCAGCCGGGCCATGAGCGGGCGCGGATCATACGCTCGCCCTCAGAAGCGCGGCGCGCCGAACCGAGCAGCAAGAGCATCGCAATTTCAGCGGTGGCGACCGTCACCCCGTGCGGAGCATTCCCGACCTTGATGCCGCGCTCCTTGCAGGCGTCCAGATCGATGTGGTCGAAACCAATCGAGAACGTGGAGATGCACTTGATGTTCTCCGGGAGCTTCTCAATCACCTCGCGCCGGCACTTTTCATTCAGCGTTATCAGCAGCGCATCGACCGACTTAGCGGTCTCGATCAGTTCATCGATCGTGATTTTGGGATCGTCGCCGTGAGCGATGACCTCGTAGGTCTGCCGGGCGCGGGCCATGACGGCATCCGGCAGAGGCCAGGTGATCAGTATTTTCTTCTTCATGAGTTGCTTGTCCTCCACCCATCTTAGACTTTTGTCCTACCCGATCCATGCCGCATGCCTGCGAACATGACAAGGGACTAGTCCGGCCCAGCCGGCGCGACAGGACGGCACGCGGATTGAGCCTTTGTTCACCTTCATCGCTCAAGCTGGATTTGACGCGCTTCACCGTGCCGTGGCGGTGCGGCCGTTCCACCCGCGCGCCCCGACGGCGCGCGCGTGGCGCCGTGACAGGCAAGCGGATCAGAGGCATCCCGTATGCGAGCCCTCGTTGTCGTTTTGGCGGTGCTGGCCGCCCTTAAGATCTGGTCGCATGACCGGATCTATCGCGGGGCCGTCGAGGAGGCGCTCCTGGCAGCCTATCTGGCCTCCGCACAAGCAGCCTGCCAGGCCGAGCGTCCGGCGGGACCCACAGGGATGCCGCTGGCCGTCGGTCGTCTCGATTGGCGATCGGCTGAGACGGCACAGATCGTCATCGGCAATCCGCAGATCGATGTTCAGATCTGGCAGGTGGACGATGCACGCTGGAATGCCCGCTACAAGCATCCGATCGTGCGCCTCACGATAGGTGATCGTCTGTCTCGGGTGGCGTGTGATTATGACGTCGTGGCTGCGCACGCAGCCCTTCGAATGCTTTAAGGACCGGCGGGGCCACCTTGCTCAGCGCTTGAATGCCTGGAGCGAAATCTGCGTCATGAACAGGTGGTCGAGGCGACCGCCCGTCAGCCGTGAGATCATCGCGACGCGAGGGGAGAAGTCCGTAACCGGGCCGAGGGAAGTCACACGGAAACCAGCACTCTCGAAAAGGCCCGCGAACGTCTCCGGGGTAAACCAGCGCAAATGGGTCCGGTCGAATACGCCCTGATCGGCCAGCTCGAACCGGCCAGCAACGAGCTCACGAATGACGCGCCAGTGGGCGATATTGGGCGAACTCGCCAGCACCATGCCACCCGGCCTGACAAAACGAGCCAGCCGTTTCAGCGTCACGGCCGGTTCGACAAGATGCTCAAGCACTTCTGAGAGGATCAACGCATCGAACTCAGCCGGCTGCCAGTCGAGGTCGAGGGTCTCCACATTGCCGACAATGACTTCGCTCAGCACCTCGCGTGCCTGCCGCGCCGGTCCCTCCATCAACTCGATTCCAACGTAGCGGCCAGCCCGGCCGCGTGCGATGGCGAGTGCGCCGGTGGCTCCCGACCCGCACCCGACCTCAAGGACGCGCGCTTGCGGATCGCGCGGCAACATACGCACAAAATCCGCACGCGCGTTTGTGAAATAGGCCGTCGCCTTGCCTTCATAGGCCTGGATCAGGTTGACGGTGGGAGAGAGTGCGTCGCTGCTCACGTCGGTCAGACTCCGGTCTCCAAGAACCTTCTGAGGTTAAGGCTGAAGTCCTGAAAGCCCTGTTAAGCCGCGATGAGACATCGGCGGCACCGTCCGTGGTCGTCCGATCTTTCGAGGTTTTCACGCTTCACGCGATCCTCAGAAATACTCAATGCCCCCATGTTCCTTAGCCTGAAATTAACGAAGACCGCGCTCTCTTGGAGGTTGTGTCAAACGCTCCTGCTCCGGATCCGGGGCCGGAGTGCCAAGAGTTTTGGACTGGTGCAGTCGAGTGTTGCGTATGCCATCCAGTAATCCAGCCGTACGGCGCCGCGCGTCATTGCTCGCAATAGGGCTCCTCGCCCTGTTCGCGTCCTCATGCGCCGACGAGATCGGGCCACCACCGCCCGGCTTCATATCGCCCGACGGTCAATCCTCGCTCGGGGCCCAATACCGGCTCGGCGCTGGAGACAAGCTGAAAATCAACGTGTTCGGGGAAGAGAGCCTGTCGGGTCCCGTCGAAGTCAGCCCCTCAGGACTGGTCACCCTGCCGCTCGCAGGGGAGGTCCCCGCCCAAGGATCGACTGTTGCCCAATTCCGCGATGCCGTGACCCGGCGTCTGGCCGACGGCTACCTCAAGCAACCCAAGGTCACCGTCGAGATCATCACCTTCCGCCCCATCTACATCCACGGCGAGGTCAGGAACGGCGGCGAATTCCCCTTCAAGACCGGGCTCAGGCTGCGCGACGCGATCGCGATGGCGGGCGGTTACACCTATCGCGCCAATCAGTCCTTCGTTCTCGTCGCGCGTGAGGGCGCAGGCGAGACACGGGTCTCCACGGCAGGCAGCGTTACCCTCCTTCCAGGAGACAACATCCGCATCCCCGAGCGCTTTTTCTGAGTGCAACAGATGATGAACCAACCCGGTTGCACAGGACCCAGGCAACGACCCGCATGAGACGAGGATCGCAAATTACTTACGTTCGACCGCGAAACCGGGGATCGGCCCTGGTGTGCGCGTCGACCGCTGCTGCCGTTTCGGTTGGCGGCCTTGCGCCGGCGCACGCGCTCGACCTCGACGGCAATGCCGATCTCATTACCGAGACTGTCGCAGAACAGGAGCGGCGCAGGGCTTGGGATCCTGCCAAACTCTATGGCGCGCGGCCAGTCGCCGAAATTGACCGCACCTTCGCACAGCCGGACGGCGTCAGAGTGGGCAACTTCTTCCTCTACCCCTCGATCAGCGAAACGGCAGAATACGATACCAACATCTTTGGATCGGGGCAGGACGCCACACCCGACTGGCGCTTCATCACCGAACCCACACTGACGATCCAATCGCGGCTGCCCCGTCATGTGCTCGATGTCACGCTGGGGGGCAAATTCGTCAACTACGCCGATCACAGCGATCAGGACTATGCCAGTTTCGGGGGTATTGTCCGCGGTGCACTCCATCTCGACAACGCCCATACCCTGTCGGCAACCCTGCACTCGGCCAAAGAGCACGAGGAGCGATCAGCAGGTACCGCGCCGCGCGATGCCGCCGAGCCGGTACCTTTCGTGCGCAATCGAGCCGCAGTCGGCATCACGCGCGACGTGGGCCGGCTTTATGGAACACTGGCGGCAACGGCGGAAACACTGGAGTATGACAGCATCCGCGCCCTGGACGGATCGCACCTTTCACAAAGCAGCCGCGACCAGACCCTTTACGGCGGTCAACTGCGGACGGGCTACCGCTTGTCTCCCGGCTACGAGATCGTCTCCAAAGTGCGCGTTGGCCGCCAGTTGAACGAGGGCGAAGTCCCCGGCGCCGCCGATCGCGATTCGACGGCTTACGAGGGCATGGCTGGTCTGCAATTCGAAACGGACCCACTGCTGAGCTGGCGGCTACTCGGCGGATACGGCGTGCGCGACTACGACCGCGCCGACCTCAGTACAGTTCAGACGGGCCTCTTAGAGGCGCGCGTCAGGTGGCTGCCCTCCGAGCGGCTCACCCTCTACGGCAATGCCGGACGCGTCCTGGTCGATGAGATCGGTGCTGCCGACAACGGTCGCATCGAGACTTTTGCTGGCGCACGCGCCGAATACGAGTTGCGCCACGATCTGACCGGCCATGTCAGCGCAGACTATGCAGACCAGGAGTTTCTAGGCAGCGATCGCAGCGACCAGGTCCTCGAGCTGGGCATCGGCCTTGACTATCACCACACCAAGAACTGGCTTTTTTCGTTGGGCTACACTTACGAAAACCGCAGCTCCAATGAGGCCGAGTACGACTTCGACCGCAATCGCTTCCGCGTTGGCGGGAAACTTAAATTCTAGCACCGAACGGCAATGAGCATCGCTGAGGCACATTTCGACGATTCAAACCGCGGGGCAATCAGCCTCGAGCGGATCGTCAGTGCTGTTCGCCGGCGTATCCACCTCGTCGCCATCGTGACCGGCATGATTGTGGGATTGACCACAGCCTTCGTCATGACGCTGCCCAATCGCTACGACGGCGTCGCACTCGTGCAAATCGATCCGCGCAAGAAATCCATCTCGAGCTTCGAAGGCGTTGTGGCCGACCTGCGTGCGGACGCGGCGACCGTGGACAGCGAGGTGGAGATCATCGCATCACGCGCCACCATCTTGAAAGTTATCGACGCCCTAGACCTGCGCAGCGATCCCGAATTCACCCAGCAGTCTGCCATCAGAGGGCTGTTCCCCGCGGCCGCACCGCGCGACAGTGCCACGCAGACCCTGCCGCCAGAGGCGACACTGAATGGCCGCCGGCTCGACAGCGATCCGATCGGCAGCCTGATCGGAACCAACGAGCCAGGCCGTCTCCAGCCTGATCGAGACGAAGTCGCCGCTGCCTTTGCCGACAAGCTGCGCGTTGCCCGTGTCCGCTCCACGCTCCTGATCGAAATCCGTTTCACTTCGGAAGATCCCGTCAAGGCTGCACGGATCGCGAATACCGTGGCGGAGGTCTACCTCAACGATCAGCTCGCCGGAAAGAAGCACGCCGCCGGCTTCGCAACAGGGGTTCTGGAGCAGAAGATCGAGGAGATGAAGGCCCAGGTCTCCGAGGCCGAACGCAAGGTGGCGCAGTACAAATCTGACAACAACATCTTCGATTCCGAGGGGCAGCTCCTGTCGGAAAAGGAACTCGCCCGGATCATGGAGCAGACCGTCGCCGCACGCAACACGACCGCGGAGGCCAAAGCCCGGCTGGAGAACGCCGAGAGGCTCGCACGTGCCCCGGGGGGGACGTCGACGATTTCGGATGTCCTCGACAGCAACACCGTTCGCGTTCTTCGTGAACACACAGCCCTGGTGCAGAAGCGCGTTGCAGAGCTGAAAACACGTTACGGACCGCGCCATCCTGAACTGCTCAAAGTTCTGGCGGAGGCCAACGAGGCCGAGAGCCAGCTGGCCGCGGAGATCCAGCGTCTCGTTGCCAGCCTCAGGAACGAGTTCGAGGTGGCTCAGCGCCGCGAGATGCAAGCGCATCAGGCGATGACCACGCTCAAGGAACAGGAATCCTCCTCCAAGGAGGCCAGCGTGCGGCTTGCCGAGTTGCAGCGCGACGCGGCGACGTCGCGACAACTCCTCGAAGCTCTTCTGCTGCGCTACAAGCAGACCTCAGAGACACAAGAGCTGCAGCTGCCCGATGCCCGCATCGTCGAGCAGGCCGACGTTCCGCTCTCGCCCGCAGGCCCCAAACGCAAACAGTGGATCTTCCTCGCGTTGATCGCCGGTCTTCTCACTGGTGTCGGACTGGCCCTGGCTCTGGAGTTTGTCACCACCGGCGTCAGCCATCCCGATGACGTCGAAACGAGCCTGGAGGTCGCCCATATCGCTTCCGTTCCCATCATCGCACCGCGAGATGGCCATCAGCTCGATCCGTTACTCTCGGTTCGGCTTGTCCTGGCCGAACCGCGTGGAATCTACGCGGAAGCAGTTCGGGGTATCCGTCACGAAATCGATATCCGCCGCCCGGCCGGCCGCTCCCGCATCATCCTTGTCGCGTCTGCCCTTCCCGGCGAAGGGGCTGAAACGATCGCGTCCAATCTTGCACACCATTATGCACTCACGAGCGAGCGCATCCTCCTTGTTGACGGTGACTTGAGGCGCGCGCCGCTCACGCGCAAGCTCGCGCCAGATCGCCGTTGCGGCCTGCTCGACGTTCTGCAGCGGGACATAGATCCGCAGTCAGCGATCCTCCGGGATGCCTCGACCGGACTTTACTTCCTGCCGGCGTTCAGCCCGAGCCCCATCGACATCGCACGTCCCGAGCTTTTGGCTTCGGCACGCATGGGCGACGTGATGAGAGAGCTCTCAGCCTCATTTGGAACCATCATCATCGATGCTCCGCCACTTCTGCCTGTTGTGGACGGCCGGATGCTCGCCGACTACGCCGATCAGATTGTCTTCGTCATGACGTGGCGGCGCACACCCAAGCAACTCGCCAAGCGCGCATTGGCCACCCTTGGACGCAACCATGCAAAGGTTGCAGGCGTCGTGGTCGCCTCGGTCGCGCCTGACGCACTGGAGGAGACGTTCGCACTTGGAACTCGGATGCGTGAGAAGCAGGGTGCCCAGCACAGACGGGCGGCTTGAAGCCCCGCCATTCCGGGAATCCGCTGTGGCCTGAGAGGCTGGCGATGGCGCCGCAAAAAAAGTGGCGCGACCTGATGACGGCACAAACAACTCACCATCCACTTGCCGAATTCAATCAAATGTTAGGGCGTCTCTGTCATTTTCCCGAAAGCAAGTTGGCCCAGGACCGTTGAGAAAACACCGGGCGCGTATGTGGAGCAGCCATGTCGATCACCAACGCACAAACGGAAACCGTAGCTGTTGAGCCGGTTGTCCAGGCAGCAGACGTTGCCACAACCCGAAAGCCCAGGGTTTCTCGCCGGATCGCCGTGGATACGGTGGCGCTCATCGACGCGATTGGTATCGCTTTCGGCTTTATCCTGCCCGCGATCATTTACCATCAGGCCGGAGATCTGGTCACCGATTGGATGCTTCTGGGCCAGACCGCCATTGCCTCCGCCATCATGTCGCACATGTATCTTCGCCTGAAAGGGATGTACGCACCGGAGAAGGTTCATGACATCCCCTTCCATCCCGGCACGCTCCTCGTTGCCGTCATGGGCCCGATGCTCATCCTGATGGGTCTTGGCGTTCCTCACGCCATCCGTGAGGGGCACCTGTGGATCTGGTTCGCCGTCGCCTCCTCGGGCGCGCTCACGGCCGTCCTCATGAACCGCGCCATTGCCCATCCGCTCCTTGCCCGCATGACCCGGGCCGGAATGTTCGATGTTCGCGTCGCCGTATTCGGCGCCGGTCAGATCGCGCGCCGGGTGAAAGAGCATCTCTCCGAGCCCGAGGCCGGCATCCACTTCGCGGGCGTCTACGACGATCGCATGGGCGATGATCGCCTGAACCCCGAGGGCCTCCAGGTTGCTGGCCGGCTCGACGAACTGATCAACGACGTGCGAGCCGACAAGATCGACAAAATCGTCATCGCATTGCCGCAGTCGGCTGACCAGCGCATCATCCAGGTTGCCAGGAAGCTGGAATCTCTGCCCGTCAGCCTCCACGTCGTGACGCATATCTCCTCCGATCTGGTGGAACCAGGCCCCGCGCACAATGTTTCGGCCATCGGCTCGGTCGGCCTGCTCGACATAAAAAAAAACCTCTGACGGACTGGGCTCCCGTACTCAAGAGGGCTGAGGACATTGTGTTGGGCTCAGCCCTGCTGATTGCAACACTCCCGCTCTTTCCTCTGATTGCGCTCGCCATCCGCCTCGACTCGCCCGGACCCATCTGCTTCCGGCAACGGCGCAGCGGCTACAATCAACGCGAGTTCGAGGTCTTGAAGTTCCGCTCGATGACAGTCGGCGACCCTGCCAGCGAGGAGCGGCAGGCACAGCCAGGAGATACCCGGGTGACGCGCGTCGGCTGGTTTTTGAGGCGCACGAGTCTGGACGAGCTCCCGCAACTCTTCAATGTGCTGAGGGGCGAGATGTCGCTGGTCGGACCACGGCCGCACTTGCGCGCTCACGATCGCAAATTCGAGGCCATGCTTCACACATACGCCCAACGCCATCAGGTCAAGCCCGGATTGACGGGTCTTGCCCAGGTCCGCGGGCATCGCGGTGAGACGCGCACCTTCGATCATATCGAGGCGCGCACCTCTGCCGATATTCATTACATCCAAAACTGGTCGCTCTGGCTTGATCTCCAGATCCTCGCACGCACGGTGCTGGCAGTGATCACGGGTCGCAACGCGCATTGATGGACTTCTATGGGAGCGGTCAGTCCGCTTTCGATGGCAGGGGGAGCCATGAGGGACGCCTTCCGCATTACACCTCTTCCAGTGATACTCGTCATCGCGAGTTTCATCTTCCCCACGGAGTTGTCCGTGATCGTGGGCGACCTGCGCCTATCGCCTCATCGCGTCGCATTTCTGATCTTTGTTCCGTTTGCGCTTTACAGGCTCGTGACACGGCCGGATACACGGTTTGAAGTCTACGATCTGCCTTTCTTTGTCCTGGCCCTCTGGCAGACCCTCGTGTTCACCTATCATGCGGGCGCGGATGGGTTGGCTTTCGGGGGATCGTGGGCGCTGGAGAGCCTCGGTGGCTATCTGATCGCGCGCGCTTACATCCGGGACGTTGCGACGTTGCTGGGCGCGCTGCGCCTCATACTCGCGTCGATCGTCGTCGCGGGAATGATCGCGCTCCTCGATACCGCAACGTCGAGCTACTTCATCCACGAGGTTCTGCGTTCCGCGCTCGGCGGCAGCCCCATGCCCGCGGTTGAATTCCGTCAAGGAATTGCCCGCGCTGCCTCGACATTCGATCACCCGATCCACTACGGCACTTACTGCGCGGCGATGCTGGCCCTCATCTGGATGTCCGAGCCGCAGGCGCCGCGGCGCAATTTTGCTGCCGTGTGCATCATCTTCACGGCCGCTCTGTCACTTTCCTCGGCGCCCATCCTGAGCCTCGGGCTCCAGATCGGCATGCTGACCTGGGACCGGGTGACACGTGGGTTTCAATTGCGCGTCCACCTTACGGCTGCAGCACTTGCCGGACTGTATGTCGGCCTTCTGTTTGTATCGAACCGGCCGCCACTGCAGCTGATGATCACAGCGGCGACATTTGATCCCTGGACTGGCTTTTATCGGATGCTGATCTGGGAGCATGGCCTGACAAACGTCTGGGAGAGCCCGTGGCTGGGACTGGGCCTTGCCGACTGGGAGCGGCCAAAGTGGATGGTCTCCTCGACCATCGACGCCTTCTGGCTCGTCCTCACCATGCGCAGCGGTATCCCCGCACTTCTCCTGCTCGTCGCAGGCATTGTCCTGATGGCGCGGGGCGTGGCAAAGCGGGGCGCACACGCGCGCGATCCTCAGCGGCGTAAGATGTCGCGCGGATGGATGATTTCCCTCATCGCGTTCTGCCTGCTTGGAGCGACGGTGCACTACTGGAACGTGCCCCACGCTCTGTTCTATTTCTTCATCGGTCTGGGTGGAGCGCTTGCTGATCCGCGTGCCGTTCGGGTGGCCCAGGGCGTCCCGGTTCGCCGGCCCCGCACTCGGCGGCACCCGAGTTTCCTGCCGGCTGCCGGGGGGGCTCACCCGATGCCTGCTTAAGTGCAGGCTTGAGTGAGTACCGGCCTGAGCAAGCACCTGAACGCGCCGGCGTATTCGGTTGTGAACTGGTGCCGTCGCAATGACGTCAAGGCCGGACAGCCCGCGTGATCATCACGCGACCGGTTTCTCAAGCCCCGTAATCCGCTGCAACAATCCCGGACGGCGCGCCGGGGCCGCAGGGGCCATACCCTCATTCTTTGATGCAGAAGCCGCACTCGCTGCCGATGACCCTTTCGCGACGGGTATCTCGCGCGGCCCGTCCAGCGATGAGGCCTCCCCGGAGCTTGTGTTTTCCGGCGAGGGCTCATGTGTAGCCGGCTCATGGGATGATGCAGACGTGCGCGCGGCTGCGATCTGCACGGTCGCAACACGCGGGGCACTGATGCGTTCACTGAGCGACGGGCGCGAGGGTACTGCCGCCGACGACGAAGCCGGCGATGCTGCATTAGGTGCAGAGGCCGGCCGGGTTCCACTACCGAGCCTGCGCATCTCCTCCATGTAGTACGACGCTTGCCGGGCGAGTTTTTCGTTGGCGGCAACAATCTCGGCGCGCAGACCCTGGATCGTCGACATCTGTTCGACGGTCTGCGCCTCCAAAGCCGCCAATTGAGACTTGAGAGCTAGAACATTCTGCTGTCGCGAACGCTCTTGGGACTTGCTGCTTTCGTAAGTCTCAAGAGCCGCCTTAAGCCGGGCGATCTCAGCCGACTGGTCCTGGACCCGGGATTGAAGTGTGCGGATTTCGGAGCGGCGCGCATCTTCCGCTTCAGGCGTGTCACCCCCGTCGCCTTGGGCCGACTGGAGCGCACGCTCGGCTTGTGACAGGCTCTCGCGCAGTCGGGCGATTTCTTCCAGTCCGGCAGCGTTCTCGCTCTCTCCGCTGGCGCCGATTTTGACTTCGGCCTCGCCCTTCCTCAAGCGCTCCAGCATCTGGGCCTGATCCCGCACTCGCGCCCTGAGCGCCTCCAACTCGGTCCTCAGCGCCACTTCCGTTTCGAATCTGCGATCGGCGGGCTGATCACGATTGCGCGCGGCCCGGGTCGTCAGCGCCGCGTTGAGCCTGTGAATCTCGTCGCGCTGCTGGGTGTTGATTTGTGTCGCCTCGTCCAGAGCCTGGGCCTGCTTCTGGGTTGATTGGGTCAGCGCTGAAATCTCACGATCGCGCTCGAACAAAAGCCGCTTTGCCTCGGCCAGCCTCTGCTCGACTTTGGGAAGCCGCTCGGCAATGGTCAGTTCGAGCACCCGGCGCGCGTTCTCGTGCTCCTCGTTGTTGGTCGCCAGCCGTCCCACCTCGCGCTCGAGCGCACTGATGGACGCGTCCCGTCGATTGATCTCGACGAGTTGGCGTGCCGATTCAAGTTCGGCATCAGAGAGCTTCGATTCGAGCTTATGGATTGTGATCGCGTAGCTCGCGCGCAGCCGGTCTTTGTCAGCGGCGATTTCGCTCTCGGTCAGCGGCATGGCCCGCTTCAGGGCCTCACTCGCCAGTCGTTCGGCACGCTTGCGGTAGGCTGGCGCAAGGATGCTGACCACCAGCCCGGCCAAGCTGAAGCCAAGCACCACCAGCATCGCGGATTGGATGGTGATCACGCCTTGTTGCCTCGCTTGCCTGCCTTGCGTCTGGCCTTGTGCCCCTCGGCGCGTCCACACCACGCACAGCAGGTGCCAGCCTATCACCGGCACCCTCGTATCACCGCCAACGGGCGGATCGTCCGAGGCGGTCCGCGGTCAGTTCCGGCTGCCGCGCGGACTTACCCGCACAACCACCCG
>CAZZPH010000011.1:0-7229 GCA_964655725.1 uncultured Hyphomicrobium sp. | reverse complement strand
GCCAGCCAATGCCCGGCACCCTCTAAACCCACGCCGACGGGCAGTTCGTCCGAGCCGGTACGTACTCAGTCCCGACTGCCGCGTGAACGTACCCCTTCAACACCCGGTCCGCCAAAATCCCTTATAGCGGATTCCAGGTCGGAGATCGGGTATACTTCATATAACCGACATTCGCACCCAGCCGAAGTCCAAGTCCGGATCGTATCACGGCCAGTGTGACATCCCCGTGCTTCTGGAGCTGAACGCTGACGCCGCCCACAAGGTATGCTGCACCCTGAACCCCACCGAAGCGCTCGTAAATCTCTGCAGTATCGCGCAAATTATAGACGAGGATCATGGTCTTGGATCCTTCGGCGCCAGCATCGTAACCCACCGACGGGCCTTGCCAGAATACCTTGTGCGTTCCGGCATTTTTCGTGTGGAGCGTGCCTTCTCCGTATCGCAGTCCTAAAATGAGCGCACCGCCCGCGTCTTCGCCCAGGATGTACCCATTGGGCCGTCCCTGACTGCGGAATGCCCACTCAATACCCTTGGCAAGGTTCTGGCTGATGGAGCCGAAAAACCGATGCCCTGCGGTCACGATCTCGTTCTGTTCGTAGACGCCCGCTTGGCCTGGCGACTTCGGATCGGGATAGCCACCCTCATCCGCATATCCAGCACTTGGAGCCCGGTAGGGCTCGCCGTATCCGCCTGGCTCGGGAACGTCAGCGGATGATCCCCCGTAGCTTCCCCGGCCCCCACCGTAATCCGGATCGGTCTGATAGCCGTCCTCATAGCGCGAGGCTGGATCAGGGCGATAGGCATCGCCGTAGTTGGCTGCCGATCTGTCAGCACCTGCACCGCCCCCGGACGGACTGTAAGCGTCATTGGCGATAACGGCCGAAGCGGCCGCGATGGTGAGAACGACAGCAGTGGCCAGAATCGCCGGGATCCGGCCGTTGGTCATGCGTGACGGCATCATGCGGCCACCTCTGATAAGAACGCCGCATCGCGGCGCGTTAAGCCCCTCTCAACCATCGCCAGGAAGTATTACTAAAGTGTGGCCACGAGCCTCACGTCACGTCGCACATTGCGGCACGATTGCGGCACCCCACTGAGACGCGGCTCACGCAGCACCTCCGCCGCGAGCAATGAATGATGGATTGAGAAAGCCGCGATCGGCGCGGCCATAGTCGAGAGCCCCTCCGGCGAAATCCGTCACGCGGCCTCCGGCTGCCACGAGAATCGCCTCACCTGCAGCGGTGTCCCATTCGCAGGTTGGTCCGAAACGCGGGTAAATATCGGCGTCCCCGCGCGCCAGAAGACAGAATTTGATCGCCGAACTGAGCGCAAACTTGGTGGTGATCCCCAGCTCCTGTAAGCGCGTGACATATGCGGCCCCCACCTCCATCCGGCTGACAAGGGCCGATAACCCGTCCGGCGAGGGTAGGCGGGCCCGGATCGGATGCCCATCAAGATCATCCAGGGATGGGGCGCCTTGCCGAAGATCGATTCGGGCTTCAATCGCTCTATTCTCGCAGTCCGTCGCGAACAATTCGCCGCGCGCGGGTGCAAACACGAGTCCGAAGACCGGCCGGCCATGACGCACCAAGCCGATGTTGATCGTGAAATCGTCGCGGCCGGCAACAAATCCGCGGGTACCATCCAGCGGATCGACCAGGAAGAACTCATGTCCGGGAACGGGCCTCCCGCCTGAGGCGATCCCCTCCTCCGCCAGGACAGGAATACCCGGCGCCACGCGATCCAAGGCGCCAACGAGGATGGTCTCCGCCTGCCGGTCGGCCTCCGTGACGGGAGAGCCATCGGGCTTTTCCTCGACCCACAAGCCCCCCGAACGCAGCGCCATGATGGCGCGCGCGGCCTCCACCACATCCGGCAGCAATCGTCCCAGCAGCCAACCGTTCTGTGTCTCGGCCTTGCGGCCCATAGGCTCCTCGCACGTGTCCCGGCCCACGCGCTATCGGATCGAAACCCGGTTGCGCCTGCCTCCGTGAAACTTCGACCCACGGGCGGCGAGCAGCACCTTTCATCAAGCGCCCGGCGCGTGTATCAGAACCGTGAACGTCACGGCAAGTTGCGTGCCCGCAGGCGGCCAGTGAAACCGTCGCCTCGCTGAACGTTTCAGACCGCACTCTCCCGGCCGGGAAGAGTCGCAAGACAGCTAAACTAAGGGGGAACCTGCGCAATGTCCGAAGCACCTGAACTGTCCGATCTGGACATTGCGGCCCTTATCGCCAGCAAGATCTGCCACGACGTGATCGGCCCCGTGGGCGCCATTGGAATCGGGTTGCAGCTTCACGACGAGGAAAAGGAAGACGAAGCGCGCAGATACGCCTTCGATATGATTCGCAACGTCACGAGTCAGGCCTCGGTCTGCCTGGAGTTCGCACGCTTCGCTTTCGGCGCGAGCGGCTCGGCCGGCGCCATGATCGACCTGGCGATGGCCGAGAAGATTTCGCGCAATTACGTTCTGCAGGGAAAAGGCAAGGCCAAGCACCAGTTCTCTTGGAACGGCCCAACGGGCTACATGGGCAAGGACAAGGTGAAGCTGCTGTTGAACCTGATTGCCTCATCCCTTACGGCCTTGCCGCGCGGGGGATCGATCGATGTCGACATCTCGGGCACGCTGGAGCGGCCGGCGTTCCGGCTGGTGTGCCGCGGCCCGGCCGCCCGCCTCCCCCAACATCTCAACGAGTTCTATACGGGCATTGATTCCCCACCCTTGGATGCGATGTCGATCCAGGCGTTCTACACCTGCCGGTTGTCCCGCATCGCCGGAATGCCATTGACCCTGGGAAAGAACGGGGATGATGTGATCATTGCAGCAAGTCAGTCGTGACTGGGACCATGAGTTCGTCCCGCGTCAATGAAGCGTTAACCTGGATACGTGCACTCTCGATCCATTCGCGGCACGGATTGTCTCGCGCCGCTCAAACCCATTGCGCATCTCTTCAGGATCGAACCCATGAGACGTTGCCTGATCGCCGACGACTCCAGCGTAGTCCGCAAGATCGCCCGGACGTATCTTGAAAATCTGGGTTACGAAATCACCGAAGCTGAGAACGGCAAGGAAGCCCTCGAAAGCTGCAAAGCAAACCCGCCCGATGCCATCTTTCTCGATTGGCAGATGCCGGTCATGGGCGGGCATGAATTCCTCGCCGCACTGCGTGTCCAGCTTTCCGGCGCACGCCCCTATATCGTCTATTGCGCAAGCGAAAACGATTTTTCCGATATTTCGCGCGCTTTCACTGCCGGCGCAGACGCCGTGCTGCTGAAACCTTTCGACCGCACCTCGATCGAAGAGAAATTTGCGCCGGCCAACATCGCAGCGTAACCATCCAGGCTCGGCCCAGCTTCTCACGAGCGTTTCCCTCGTTTCACCCCATGGTGTCCTGGTCCGCAGCGCGTGGGCCTGATATGCAATCGATCCATATCCACAGGGATCGAGGACAACTTCCGCCGTGCTTCGTGTCGAGCATCTGAGACTGGGCGCGCTGCCCCCACTTAATTTTGAAGTCCCCGACGGCCAATGTCTGTCGATCCAAGGACCATCGGGATCCGGCAAGACACGCCTGTTGCGCCAGCTCGCGGATTTGGACCCGGTCAGCGGACACCTCTTTCTGGATGGTGCCGAACGCTCCGAGATTCCTGCAAACAAGTGGCGCCGTCTCGTGCGCTACGTCGCCGCCGAACCAGGATGGTGGACACCCACACCGCGCGGGGCGTTCCCTGCGGTGTCGCTTGAGACGGGCCGGCTCGAGAGACTGCTGGCTAACGTTGGGCTCGCGCCGCTGCATCTCGATCGGGATTTCGCGCATCTGTCCACAGGAGAGCGCCAGCGGCTTGCCCTCGTCCGCGCACTTATCGATGAACCCAGAGTCCTCCTTCTCGATGAACCGACATCGGCACTCGATCCGGAAAGTGCGGCGCTGACAGAAGCTCTCATTCAGTTCCAGCTCCTTTCCGGCCGCAGCGTTGTCCTGGTCTCTCATGACCCGGGCCTCGTCGCGCGGCTCGCCAACACACACCTCGTTCTACCGCGTCCGCGCCCGTCTGAAGCTGTCCCGGCTGATGGCTCCAAACTGCGGACCGCGCCATGAGTTACGTCCAGCTTTCACTTGGCGATCTGATTATCGCCAGCGTTCTGCTCGCACTGACAGGTGCCATCTCCCTCCTCTTCCGGCTGGGGCTGGAACGTTCGCTTGCGGTCTCGGCCGTGCGCATGTGCGTGCAGCTCACCGCGGTCGGATACGTTCTGAAGCTGGTGTTCGAGAACGGCTCCATGCTGGCTACGGCTCTGTTCGCGCTCGTCATGCTGATTGCCACGAGCTATGAGGCCGCATCGCGCCAGCAGCGGCGCTTTCGTGGACCGGCGACCTACCTGCTGGGCGGCGCGGCGCCATTCCTGGCGGGTCTGTTCGCCTCTCTGTTCGCGGTTGGAGCGATCATCGACGCGGAACCCTGGCACCAGCCACGCTACCTCCTGCCAATTCTTGGAATGATGATCGGCAACGCCCTTGCCGGCGTCACGCTCGTTCTGGACACCATCACCGGCGCTGCCGCACGCGAGCGTCAGGCGATCGAGGCCCAGCTCGCTCTGGGTGCCACACGCCAGGAGGCACTCGATGAAATCCTGCGCCGCGGCCTGCGCACCGGCCTGACGCCCATTCTCAGCGCGATGGCTGTCACAGGCGTCGTCTCGCTGCCTGGAATGATGACCGGTCAGATCCTTGCAGGCGCCGACCCTGTGGAGGCGACGAAGTACCAGATCATGATCATGTTCCTGATCGCCGGAGCAACCGGCTTGGCGGTGGTCATTGCCGGGTTTGCGGCCGTCCGGCTTTTGACCGACGAGCGCCATCGATTGCGGCTCGACCGTCTTCAGCCCCCGCGCGAGGAAAGCTGACGCCCTGCCTCGCGCTCAGGACTGTGGGCTCAGGACTTGTGAGCTCAGGACTTGGGCTCTTGCGGAGTGACGGGAGCAACGGCGGCCGGCGGTGTGGAAGTCGTCCCTGCCGGCTCGGAAGTCCCCGCACCGTATGCGGGCAACTCCAATTGGCTCGGCTCGGATTTGGCCCGCTCAGTATCGCTCGCCGCGCGCGCGGCCCGCTCAGCAGCCGCGGCGGCACGCTCGGCTGCAGCGGCGGCACGCTCGGCTGCAGCGGCTGCTTTCTCTGCCGCATCGGTGTCCACAGGCTGCACTGGTGTGGCAGCGGGAACCGCGCCGGTCTCGATTTCTGATGACTTGGCCTCGCCCGTCGACGGCCCCTCGGACTTCGACGCCTCGGCGCTATCCTTGTTTTCTTTCTTCTCAGCCGGCTTGGACGCCTCCGATGAGGGCTTCTCCGCTGGTGCCGCAGTGCTGGCTGCGGGCGTCTTCACGGGAGTTGCCGATGAAGACGTCCCCGACGATCCGCCCTCGTCCCAGCATACGTTGGCTGACGCCGTGCACGTGTACTCGTCGAAAATGAGCAGATCCAGATACAGCTCGCAAGAGACGTCCTTCTTGCCCACCGTATACTTGGCTATGCCGTTCTCGGCAGCCCATTTGGCGATGTGATCATCGAGGAGCCGCTTGGCATCGTTAGCCGGGCCTTCCTTGCCATAATCGTTGACGAGGAAGCCCATGCGTTTGCATTTTGCCTCCGCCGCTCCAGCTGTCATCGCGACCGCTACGGCGATCGCAAAAGCTGACAGCATCGGTCTCATCGATCGGCGCATCTGACAAGTCTCCCCACTACGGCGGCCTCCACCCATGAAGCCAGCCTGACGTCGTCCCACCTATAGCCGCATGCGCCGCGCGCGCCTAGCCTGCAACGGGCAGCTTCCTCGTAGAACTCAACAATTTGGAGATCTCATGGCGTGCGCAGAAGGACGCACCGTGTGAGCACGGCGCGTCCAAATTGCAGAGTCTTGGGGATGTTGCCGCGTTCAGTTCATATACGGCGAGTCGCCGCCGCGCGGCGCAATCCCGGAATCAAAGAAAAATCCGTGATCGAAGGGGCCAGCCGACGTCTGACGATCCAGCATCGGATCGCGAAGGCTGATCGACGAGCCGTAGCGATTGCGGCCGTCGCCGTAGGTGTTCATCGTATCCTGCTTGGAATAGGAGTAACCACCCCGGCGCTGCACATAGCCCCGCACGCGGGTTCCGCGATAGTAGCTCGATTTCTTGTGGGCTCCCGATTGAGCCTGCTCTGACTTCGCGCGCGATCCCGCTTCAGCGTTCGATGCCGGCATCAGAGCCAGGACAGCCACCGCTGACGCAACTGCGACCCGCGCAACGATGGTGCCAAAGGACATACCCCAGAAACGGCCAATCCCCACACTTGCTCGACGCAACATCACGATACCTCCCTGACGACCGCACTTAACCTATCACAAACCCTGAGGTGAGTGTTCGATACTACGACGAAAATGGGCACAGATTCTTCCGATTTCGTGAATGCGGAGCTCATGTCCGCTGGTCGATGTGTACCTTTGGCACCACACTCGAGGGATGCGGCGGCTTATTTCCGTGCCGAGATCACCCTTTCCACAGCGCGATGTAGGCAAGCTGGCAGGCCCCTGTAATATTCGCATTGCAGTTCGTGCATCAAAGTGACCCGGCCTGGCTCCGTTCTGGAGCTCGGGATTGAGAGGCTCAGACACGGCGCAAGGAGGACACGGCAATGGAACTTATTCCACTTCTCATACAGTTGGCCAGCGGCGCACTTGGCGGCAACCTGGCTGGTGCAGTCTTGAAGAACTTCAGCATGGGGACACTGGGCAACTCGTTGGCCGGTATTGTCGGCGGCGGCCTGGGTGGGCAGCTTCTCGGACCCGTTCTGGGCGGTGCGTTGGCGGGCGGTGCCACGGGGCTTGATCCCATGGCGATCGTCAGTCAGGTCCTGAGCGGCGGCGCCGGCGGCGGTGTCGTGATGGTTCTCATCGGCATCCTGAAGCGCATGTTCGCACGCTAAAGGCGACCTGCCGCGCATAGCACCATGGCTCAAGGGCCCGATACCTGAATCGGGCAATTGCACATGGCGATCGCATGCGGCAGGCCCTGAAACTGCTTTTGGAACATGTCGGCCTGAACGTAGCGCTGTGTGGAAATTCACAGTGCTGCGTTCAGGTGGCGTTCTGGGCTGGACGGTCCCCCGTTTACTCTTCGGGACGCAATTGCACGGCTTTGGGCCCTTTGCCGCGCTTGTCAGGCTCCGTCTCGAACGAAATGCGCATGCCTT
>CAZZPH010000010.1:2559-21527 GCA_964655725.1 uncultured Hyphomicrobium sp. | reverse complement strand
CTGACCAGGTTGTTGAACAGATCGACGTGCGCATTCATGTGGCGCTCGAGGTTCATTGTCATGAAGCCAGTCAGCTGCATGAAACCTGGGTAGACACGCCGCATTGCCCCCGAATGAGGCAGCGGCACATAAGAGATGACGTTATTCTCGAACCAGTCGATGGAGCGCTGGGAGGCCAACTCGTTGACGGCCGTCGGATTGCGCCGTGCATCGATCGGTCCGCCCATCAGCGTCAGGGAACTGGGCTGGCACGGATCGCCGGCTGCGGCCATCACCGCTGTCGCCGCCAGCGCGGGCACGGCTGGCTGGCACACTGCGATAACGTGGGTGGAGGGGCCAAGCGCTTGTACGAATTGGATGATGTAGTCGATGAAATCTTCCAGATCGAAGCGCCCTTCGAAAATGGGAACCTCGCGCGCATCCGCCCAATCCGTGATGTAAACGTCATGCTCCTCGAGCATGGCGGCCACTGTCCCGCGCAGCAGCGTCGCGTAGTGTCCCGACATAGGAGCAACAAGCAGGACTTTCGGTTCGACGGGCTTCATGCCTTCGGGAAAGTGACGCTTGAAATGGACAAGATTGCAGAACGGCCGGGCGAGGATGATCTCCTCCGTCACGGGCACAGTGATGCCCTTGGCGCGCGTCTCTGTCAGGCCGAAGATCGGCTTTCCATAGCGACGTGTCATATTCTCGAACACTTCGCAGGCCGCCGAAATGGCTCTATTGAACGGCGTTGTCGAAAAAGGATTGAATGGGCTCTCTACCCCGTACTTGAGCGCCTCTGCGCCGAACCTCATCGGTCCAACGATCGTGTGTGCCAGTTCGTAGGCGTAATAGTGCATCGCGTGCCCCCGATCCCCATTCCAGACCACTGCAGCGTGTGCAGTGCGTCATCCCCCGAGACGCATTGGCATTTTGCAACGCTACAGATTCTCAAGTGTAAACATCAACTCCCCGTGATGGCCAGCGAATATTGCACTGCATCAGGACGATTTCGGGCAACTGATGAACAAATTGATGCTGTGAGCGGGGGTCAGCGACCTTCGCGCCACCAGGCCAGCGTGATGAGCGCCAACAGGGCTGCAAGCGCCAAAAGGCCCGTGAACAGGGGGTAGACGCGGACCCCGCGGGTGACGAACGCTTCCCGGTCTTTCAGTGCCAACCACCCAGATCCAGAAAACACTTTCGCATTAACCAGCATGCTGACGCGGGGCACCGTTACGCTCATTTCTTCCGTCGCGCGTCCGCCAGTCCAGAAGAGGCCCCCGCCCGTGGGCTCTGCCAGGGGCTTGAGGAGGTCAGCGGTCGTGGTGACATCACTCATCTCGCGCGGATCTTCAGATCCGGCGTGGACCACCGCCGAAAGCGGGCCTTCGGGCCCCTGAGTCGTGGCTTTGTACAGTCCGGGCAATTTGACGTCGTGGGTGGTGCGCCAGATGCCCGCGCCAGCGGCTTCCAGGTCCACTTCGCTCGTTGTCCCGTCGGGCGACTGGAGCGTCACGGGACCGATAGCCTTGCCCATGGAATGGCGTTCGATGGTGATCTTCATGCCCTGAGAGGAGGTCAATAAGCGCTCCTCCTCCAGATCCGGCTCCTTCATCAGCCAGTGAGACAGGCGGCGCAAGAGATCCGAATGCGGCCCGCCACCTTCGAAGCCGCGCGCCCACAGCCACGCGTGGTCGGATGTCAGCAACGCGACGCGGCCCTTGCCGCGGCGGTCGAGCAACAAGAGCGGGCTGCCGCGTGCACCTTCGAGCACGGTGCTGCCGCGATCCGATTTGACCTCGGCCTGGCGGAACCAGCGTCCCCAGGCACCCGGAGTGCCCGGCTCACCAGCGCCGGGCAGTGCGCGCGTGACAGGGTGCTTGGCGCCGTCCTCCGTGATGGCGGCCCGGAACGGCTCTTCGTAGACGCGGCCTGTGGGGCGCGCGGGCAGTACGGGGGCCAATGGGGTGCGATAGATCGTGGTGGGGCCTGCGTAGTCGTCGCCGGCCGCAATCAGAAGCGCGCCGCCGTGACCCTCCACATAGCGCGCGATATTGTCGTAGTAGTTGAGTTGCAGAATTCCGCGGTGCTCGTAGCGATCAAAAATGATGAGATCGAAATCCTGGATCTTCTCCAGGAACAACTCCCGCGTCGGGAAAGCGATCAGTGACAACTGATTGATCGGCGTTCCGTCCTGCTTCTCGGGTGGGCGCAGGATCGTGAAGTGCACGAGGTCGACCGCGGCGTCCGACTTCAAGAGATTGCGCCACGTGCGCTCACCGGCGTGGGGCTCTCCCGAAACGAGCAGAACGCGCAAATTCTCTCTGACACCTTCCGCCGCGATGACCGCTCGGTTGTTGGCGGGCGTCAACTCGCCCGGAGCGGTTTCCAGCTCGAGTTCGACAATGTTGGTGCCGGCATGCGGAAAGGGCATGTCGAGACGCACGGTGCTGCCGATTTCGATCCGGCGGATCTCGTCGGGCTGCCCGTCGCGGCGGATGGTGAGATTGACCATCTGTCCGCCGCGGCCCTTTGCGCCTGTTTCGAGTGCACGGATCTCGATTTCGCGCGTCTGGCCAACAAGACCGTAGCGTGGTGCCTTCTCGATCTCGATCCGGCGGTCGAATTCGTCCTGCCGGCCGGTCAACAGCGCATGCACGGGTGCAGTGAACCCGAGCGCTTGTGCGGATGCGGGCACATCATGGACCTGTCCGTCCGTGACGAGGATCGCACCCGCGATCCGGTCGGGCGGAATGTCGCCAAGTGAAGCATTGAGATCTGCAAACAGATTGGTGCCCCGTCCTCCCGCTTCGCCCGCCCGGGCAGAGGTTATCCACTTCACTTCCAGGTTGGGAATGGCTGCGAGCTTTTCTTCCAGGGCCGCCCGGATGGCCGCCGACTGCGCCGGCCTCTGGTCGAGTTGCTGACTGGCGCTCTCGTCCATCACGACGATGGCGATGTTGGCAAGGCTTTCGCGGTCCTCGTGGCGCAAAGTCGGATTGGCGAGTGCCATGAGAAGTGCGGTGAGTGCCAGTGCTCGCAGAAAGGCGCCCCGGGTCCGGCGCCACGCCAGCAGCAATACGAGCACGAGCGCCATCGCAGACACGGCCCAGAGCACGGGCATGGGGACGAGTGGTGCCAGATCGATGGACCAGTTCATCGCGCGCGCCTCATTGCCCGAGCCTTTCCAGAAGTGCTGGAACGTGCACTTGGTCCGCTTTGTAGTTGCCTGTCAGGGCGTGCATCACGATGTTAATTCCGGTGCGCAATGCCATCTCGCGCTGTCGCTCACCGCCGGGAACCACGGGAAATATCGGGCGTCCCGTCTGATCCAGCGCCCAGGCGGATGCCAGATCGTTGGGCGTGATAAGGATCGAGGTGACGCCGTCGGCGCGCCGCGCTCTGCGCTCTGAACTTGCATCGGTTCCTGCATCCTCCCGATCGTCCTGCGCTTCGACCCACAACTGCCCGCCATCCCAACGTCCAGGAAAAGTCTGGAGGAGATAAAACGATTTCGTGAGGACGTGGTCCTCCGGTACGGGCTCCAGCCGCGGCAGATCCAGACGGCCGACCAAGCGCTGCAGGGCAGGTCCGCGTTCACCCGCCATCGCCATGCCTGAGGGCAGGCCCTGTCCATAGTCGCGTGTATCGAAGATGATCATGCCGCCTTGCTTCATGTAGGCGTCGATCTTTGCCAGCGTTTCCTCGGGCAGCTCTTCGGCATTATCGAGCACCGGCCAGTAAAGCACGGGGAAAAAGGCGATCTCATCATTCACAATGTCGACGCCCATCGGTTCTCCGGGCTCTACAGCGGTGCGCGACTTGAGAATTCGCACGAGACCGGCGAGACCAAGTTTGCTGGTGTTGTCGACGTTCTGATCACCCGTCACCACATAACCGAACGTGACCTTCGAGGTGGCCTGCACGGGGATCTGATCCTCCGGGGAGAGGTCGCGCGGAACCGTTACGGTGGGTGCGCGCTGGACCTCGCGGCCTGGAAACACGAAGCGGCTTGGCAGATCGAAGTCTTGTGCCAGGGCATCAGGGATGGCCCAGAGGCTTGCGACAGCAGCAACAATAGCCGCTGAGGTGGCGGTGGGACGGGCGGAGCGCGTGAATAGCCGGACCCCGCCCATCAGAACGAGCACCGCCAGAATGTCGGCGAACAGCAGGCCCATCGCAGCCAGGATCAACCAGGGCTTCAACGCGATGCTGCCCTCCCGGTCGAACCCGCGCCGCTCGGTTCCAGCGGGCATGTCAGGTAGTCCCGGCAGTTTGATGGTGTCCGCTCCCAGCACATTGATGGCGCGAGGTGTTCCGCCGGTTCCGTAGTAGCCGGGGGGATGATCGAGGCTCGCCGCCGTCGTGTCGGCTTTGGAGAACGCGATCGGCTGAGCAGTTGGCGGCGGCGGCTTCAAGGTGCCAAAGCCATCGAGCGTGGTCACGGGCGCCAGCATCTCGCTGGTGGATGCGGTCACAGTGTCCGCCGGCCCGGCAGCGACAGCATCCCCATCTCCACCGGCTGGCGGTGCACTCGAGAGATTGCCGAGCTGCGTGATCCGCCGCAGCATCTCGACGAACAACCCTGACATGGGCAGATTGGACCAGTCCGAGTTTGCCGTCACATGGAACAGCACGAGGTGCCCTTCGCCGAGGCGGCGAGCCGTCACAAGCGGCGTTCCATCCTGCAATCGGGCCCAGACCTTCACGTCAGGCGTGAGAAGGGCCGGGTCGGCCAGCACCTGACGGCGGATCGTGACATCGGCTGGCACGGTCAGTCCGGCAAAGACGCCTGAGTCCTCAAACGGTGCCAAGGGCTGCGGATTGGACCAAGAGAGCGCACCACCGAGGGTACGCCCGCCGACCCTTAAGGCCACGGGCAGGAGATCGTCGCCACCCTTCTCCAGGCGCGGGCCTGCAAACCGCACCAGAACGCCACCCTTCTTGATCCAGCCTTCGGTGCTCTCTTTCGATTCACCCGACAGAGTTCCGATGTCGGCCAGCATCATGATGCTGGCGTTCTCTCCGATGATCTTGGAGATCCCGGATGCGAGGTTCTTCTCCTTGGGGAGCACGATTTCCGCGAACGGCTGGATTGCCCTCTGGATATAGTAGAGCGGCGCCAGCAGCGGCTGAGCCTGTTCCTGGGCTTCGCCGCTGATGAGACCAACGCGCTGCCACTGAGAGCGTTGGTCGAGCAGGCTCACCGCGCCAGCGGACCGTTCACCCGAAATTTCAATGCGCGTGACCTGATTGCGCAGCTCCAACGGCAGTTCGAACGTCACCGTGGTCTCGCGGACGCCCGCTGCAAGCCGGAATGAGGCCTCTCCCAGCCGCTGCCCCTTGGCAGAAACGGCGTGAGCTATTCCCTCGCGCGGTGGGCTTCCAGTCCGCACGATCCGCGCCTGGAGTTCGCCTGCTGGCGAGACGAATGCAATGGCCGCCAGGGGGCCTGTTGGAGCGTCCTGCTCCATGATGGTCAGCTTGGCGCCGTCCGAGGCGGCCAGCAAGGCGTCGGCGAACTCGCGCGCCGTGCTGTCGTGGTCGATGCCGTCCGTCAGCCAGACGATACTCGCACTCTGACTTTCAGAGCCCGTAAGGACCCGCGCCAGAGCGGCCGAGGTTGCTGTCCTGTCAGGGGCGAACGGCTGAGGTTGCAGCGCGGCCAGCGTGGCGCGTGCGTCCGCTGGCGATTCCATCCTGATCACGGGTGCCTTTGCTGCGGCGGCCGTCGGCGCGATCACGATTGGACGATTGGCGCTCTCACCTTCGCTGATGAGGCGGGCGGCGACACCCGCGATATCCGCCCAGCGTGTGCCAGCAGCCCAGCCGTTATCGACGACAATGACCAATGGTCCGCTGCCCTTGATCGTCTCGGCTTCGCGCGGATTGAGGACGGGCTCTGCGAGTGCAAAAATCAGCAGCGCCGCCGCGAGCAAGCGGATGAGAAGCAGCCACCAGGGGGTCCGCGCCGGGGTCTTCTCCTTGTTCTCAATGCCAACGAGAATGCGTGTGGGTGGAAAAGAGATCTGTCGCGGGCGCGGCGGGACGGTCCGCAACAGCCAGTAGATCAGCGGCAAGCTTGCCAGCGCAGCCAGCAGCCAGGGGTTGAGAAACGTCAAGGCAGCGAGGCTCATGTCGCAGCCTCCGGGTGTGTCGGGGGCGTCGCCCTACCCGCGGTGTGGCGGGAAGCGGGTGTCATGGCGTAGCCGGCCTCACCCGCAAGGCGCATGATGAGTGTCAACAGAGGTTCGCTTGCCGGCCTGTCGGTGTGGTGGACAAGGAACGACCAGCCCAGCTGCCGCGCCAGATCCTCAAGTTCCGCCCGGTGCTCTGCGATGCGCCGCTGATAAGTCTCGCGCAGACTCTCGGTGCGATCGGCAAGATAGCGCTCACGTCCAGAGGGAGAGATGAATTCAGCCCGGCCGTCGTAGGGCAGCGATTCTTCGGCGGGATCCAAGATCTGGACCATGTGCCCGCGCGCACCAGACCCTGCGAGCAGCTCTATACGCTCACGGATCGAAGCGATGGGCGCCAGGAAATCACTCAGCAGCAACGCATCACAATGGCGCGGCAGCGTCTGCGGGGGTGGGTGGCTCTTCTTCAAGGATTCGGCAGCGGCCTGTTCGACGAGCGCTTCCGCGATCCGCCGCGCCACTCTCCGGCTGCCGGAGGGGCGGGTAAGGCCGATGATGCCGACGCGCTCCCCGCCGCGGACCAGAAGCTCGGCGGCCGCCAGCATCAGTACGGCGGCGCGATCACGCTTTGTCACCTGGGACAGGTGGCTGCGAAAGGCCATCGAGGGCGACATGTCTGCCCACAGCCAGACGGTATGGGCCGCCTCCCACTCCCGTTCACGGACATAAAGGTGATCCGAGGAAGCTGAGCGGCGCCAGTCAATGAGCTGGGCGCTGTCGGAGCTCTCGTAGATGCGGAACTGCCAGAATGTCTCTCCAGGTCCGGTGCGCCGGCGGCCGTGGATGCCGTGGGCGACAGTCTGAGCGATGCGGCGTGCGTCGACCAGCAGATCGGGAAGCCGGTCCGCCAGCTCGTGTGCGCTGCGCTCCAACTCCGATATGCTGTGCGAGGTTCGCCCATCCGATCCCGAGACGTGCGGAACCGTTGCGGACTGATGTCCTGAGGCTGATGCCATCGGCGATGTCACCCGGCCTTGCCTGCAAGTCTGGCGATGATGCTCGTCAGATCCTCGTTCTGCGTGCGGGCCGCGAACGTCAGCGCCATGCGATGCTTGAGAATGGGTTCGGCAAGCGCCACCACGTCGTCGATCGAGGGGGCCAGACGTCCATCGATCAGCGCCTTGGCGCGGACTGCAAGCATGAGCGCTTGGCTGGCGCGCGGTCCAGGGCCCCACGCCACCAGGCGATCGATCTCGGCATCGACGCCCGTGCCCGGGCGCGCCGATCGCACCAGCTTCAGGATTGCCTCGACGACTTTGTCGGGGACGGGAATCTGGCGCACGAGGCGCTGAATGGACAGCAGGTCTGAGGCGGTCATGACTGTTTCGAGGCGCCGTTCCTCCGTGCCGGTTGTCGAGTAGAGCATGCGCCGCTCCGCGGCCAGATCTGGGTAGGTCACGTCGATCTGGAGAAGGAAGCGATCGAGCTGCGCCTCGGGAAGGGGATAGGTGCCCTCCTGCTCCAGCGGGTTCTGGGTCGCAAGGACATGGAAGGGTGTGGGTATGTCGTGGCGCTGTCCAGCGACGGTGACGTGGTGCTCCTGCATGGCTTGGAGGAGCGCGGACTGTGTTTTGGGTGAGGCGCGATTGATCTCGTCGGCCATAAGGAGCTGGGTAAAGATCGGACCCTTGATGAACCGGAAGGAGCGCGTTTTGGCAACCGTCTCTTCCAGCACCTCCGCGCCGATGATGTCGGAGGGCATCAGGTCCGGGGTGAACTGGATGCGCTTGGCGTCGAGCCCCAGGACCGTCCCGAGAGTGTCAACGAGCAGCGTCTTGGCAAGTCCCGGCACGCCGATGAGGAGCGCATGACCGCCTGACAGGAGTGTGACGAGTGTGCGTTCGATCACGACGTCCTGGCCATAGATGACGCTGCCGGCCGCCTTGTGGGCGCGTTGCACAAGTTGGGCGGCGGCTTCAAGACGCGGCACAATGCTTTCGTCGGTCGAGGTAAGCGTTGTCATCGGTTTTCTTTGGCCTCGAAAATTGCTGTTTGCGTGCCGCCGTAAGTGTGGACAGGCTGGATCGCCTCAAGGTAGCGGATAGTGCCCGGCTGGCAACCCTCATGGTCAAGTTAAACCTGTGTAACAGCGGGTCGAACACCGCGCGCGCTTGACGATCCCGAAACCCTGAACGATGAAGCAACGATGCCTGAAAAACATCGAGAAAGCCGGCTGGGCACACTGGAATCCATTCTCGCTGCCGGGGGTGGTGGGGCTTTCCCGCCCGTCGAGACCTGGAATCCCCCTGATTGCGGGGATATCGGGCTAGCCATCCTGGCCGACGGCACCTGGATGTACCGCGAGAGCCCGATCTCCCGTCTGTCGCTCGTCCACCTGTTTGCGCGCGTTTTGCGGCGTGATGAGGACGGGACGACCTACCTCGTCACGCCCGTGGAAAAAATCAAAGTGAATGTCGCCGATGCGCCCTTTGTTGCCGTGGAGTTGGAGATGGACATCGAGGGTGTTGCGGCTGATCGCAAGCTCACGTTCCGAACCAATGTTGGCGATGTCGTCGCCTGCGGACCCTCGCATCCTCTCCGATTTGCCATCGATGAGACAACAGGCGCTGTAAAGCCCTACCTTCGTGTGCGCGGCCGTCTGGAGGCACTTCTGACGCGGGCCCTTACGTACGAGGTGCTCGAGCAAGCGTGCGTGAGCGATCCGCCAGGCGTGTGGAGCCGCGGCGAGTTTTATCCCGTTCCAGATTAACGAAAGGTTCGGACCGGGCCAAGGCACTGCCACTGTCCAGGCATCTGCGCACGATGATCTGCGCACCTTCGAGAGCCTGTTCAGGAGTGATGAGGGATGGGGCTCCCGGCTGGTCTGGCTCCAGGGTCGCAGGGATGTGGATGAAGCCTGTGCGCGTGGGGAGCCTGGCCGCGCGCTGGGCGCTCAACGCATGATAAAGAACGCCATTGCAGAGATAGCGGCCGGCATCGTCGGAGATTTCGGCAGGCAGGCCAGCGGCTGCCAGATCGCGCGCGATCTGCGCGAGCGGGATCGTTGAGGATCGCCGCGCCCTGCCGCTCGCAATGAGCGGCCCGCACGCCCCCGTCACTCCCGCAGCGTCCGCAAGTGTGCTGGCTTCGTTGAAAGCGTAGCGCTCGAGGACGAAGCCGCGTGCGCGGGATGAAACGCCAAACATCAGGACTAAGCCGGGCCGGTGACGGCTGATCAGGTTTTGCACGCGCGCGGGTGCTTCGGTCCAATTGACCGGAAGGATGTCCAATTCGAGGGAGCAGCCAGGATGTGCGGCTCCGATTCTCGCCGCCAATCTTTGAACGAGGCATGCCGAGGCATTGCGGGTGAGCCCCGGAAAGACGTCGAAGCCGGTGAGGAGGATCAAGGGGGTCATGACGGCTGATTATGCCGCGAATTCTTCGCCCCGGCGATATCTCTGACGGTGAGCAGGTGGTTCTGGCCTGTGGACTGGCCGCAATGTGTGCACGTTTTCATGTCATCGACGAGGACATGCCGTAGCCCGACAACGCTATTGGTGGTGCGTGCGCACCGCGGTGTGAGCCTAGGACAGGAGCAACGTTCAATGCCAATCTCCAGAGCGCTGTCATGTTCCGCAGCCGTGCTGGTGGTGTTATTCGCCTGGCCGGGTGCCGTACTGGCCGATCCCTCCTTTGCGTCCCTCATTGGGACATGGCGTGGCCAAGGTATGGTGCAGATGGAAGGTGGCCAGTCGGAAGCCCTCTCCTGCAAGGCCTATTTTACAGCCAAGGCCGAAGGTCTGGGGCTGGGTATCGCGCTGACATGTGCCAGCCCGTCCAACAAGATCGACCTCAGGGCCACGATCGTTGATGATGGGACAAAAATCACCGGTACATGGGAGGAAAGGTCGTTCAATTCGACTGGCGAGGTTGCAGGGTCGTCGGCGGCTCAGCGAATCGATCTGACCATCACAGGGACGATCAAGGCGACGATGTCCATCACGCTCGAGGGCCAGAGCCAGCTCATATCGATCTCGACCGACGGGAAGGGCTTCCGGGCGGTCGATCTGGAGCTCCAGCGCGGCTGAGAACAGCCAATGCGCGGCATCCGGGCAACGCTGCCCCAGTGAAATTGTGGTACAAGAGAAGCAGTGTTGTTTTGAATTCCCGGGTCCAGCAGCGCTCTCGACGCAGTGCCTGTGACGATGACCCCACCGGAGCCTGAAATGCAAACCCGCGCCCAAAGCCTGACCATCGCGCTCGTCGCGGCCATCGTCATCACCTCCGTGCTCCCTGCCGACGCAGGCTGGCGCAGGAACCGCGGCTATGACGGTCTTCAAGAGGGCTACGTCGTTGCCCATAGCCGGCACGGCAATGGCAGCGTCAGCGGGCCTGTGCGTGAGGACCGCCGGGGCCTTGAAGTGCGTTTGCCGGGCGGAACATGGGTCGGCTGCCGCGCGAGCTGCTCGGAGACCCTGAGGGTGGAGACCGTCGATAAGTGGGAGAACCAGGGCTCGATGGTCGGCGTGGGGACGGCCGCGGGCGAATGCGGCGTTTTTGGCTGTCTTGATGTGACGATCCCGTTCCGGGACTGATCACCTCACGGGGCCTGTGCGGCTCACTGCAGGAATGGATTGGTCTGGCGCTCGGCGCCGATCGTGCTTGTCGGCCCATGCCCGCAGATAAAGGCGAAATCGTCCCCCAGCGGGAAGAGCTTGGTTTTGATCGCGTGGATCAGCGCGTCATGATCGCCATAGGGGAAATCCGTGCGCCCGATCGAGCCGCGGAAGATCACATCCCCCGCCAGCATGAATTTCTGCTTCCGGTTGACCATCACGACCGACCCTGGCGAGTGGCCGGGGCAGTGCAGGATCTCGAACGCATGACCGGCGACCGTCACTTCATCGCCTTCCTGGAGCCAGCGGTCCGGCGTCACGTTGCGGGCAGGAATTCCATATCCGGCCCCCTGTACCTCGAGATTGTCGAGTAGGATGCGGTCGGCTTCGTGGGGGCCTTCGATGGCAACGCCAAGGCTTGATCTGAGTTCGTCCGCGCCGCCTGCGTGATCGATGTGGCCGTGCGTCAGCAGGATTTTCTCGACCCTGATACCGACCTCATCAATCGCCGAACGGATGGCATCCAGATCGCCGCCGGGATCGACAACGGCTCCAACCTTTGTCGCGGCATCCCACAGCAACGTGCAGTTCTGCTGGAAGGGAGTGACCGGGATGATCGCGGCCCTGAGGCCCTGGTGTTCGGTCTTGCTTTCGGACATTCAGGAACTCTTGATTTCGATGCGGGTTGTCATCGGGGCAGCGTCAAGCCGGTTCAGGTCGATCCCGCCGCCGGCACGGAGACAAAGCTGTCGCGGGCACGCTTGACGGCCTCGGGATTGCGATCCCTGGTGTAGTAATCGCCAAGCACGAGGACGTCCATCTCCGTTCTGAGGAAGCAGGAAATGGCTTCCTCGGGGCGGTTCACAACCGGCTCCTGGCGGTTGAAGCTCGTATTCAGCACGACCGGGATGCCTGTAAGCTTGTAGTACGCCTCGATGACTCCATAGTACCGTGGGTTCTCTGAGCGATGAACCGTCTGAATGCGGCCTGTTCCGTCGACATGGGCTGCGGCCGGAATGACCGCCAGTTTATCCGGCCGGATCTTTGGGGCGAGCGTCATGAAGGGATCGGGCTGGGTGATCTCGAAGTAGTCGGTGGCATGCTCCCAAAGAACGGCGGGCGCGAATGGCCGGAAGGCCTCGCGATGTTTGATCTTGGCGTTGAGCAGATCCTTGATTTTGACATCACGGGCATCCGACAGGATCGAGCGGTTGCCGAGCGCGCGCGGGCCCATCTCGGCACGGCCCTGGAACCATCCTACGATCTGCTGGCTGGCGAGATCCTTGGCGACACGTTCCAGGAGGACGGATTCATCCAGGCGCTCGTAGCTGAGGCCGGCCGCATCCAGTGCGCGCGTGATCTGGGAATCGGTGAAGCCTGCGCCATAGAAGGGATGTTTCAGCTCGAAGGTGCGGGGCTTGCCTAGCGTCTGATGCCAGTGCCACAGCGCGGAGCCGATGGGTGCGCCGGTATCGGACGCGCACGGCGGCACCCAGACGCGCTTGAACGACGTGTCGCGCAAAATGCGCGCATTGGCGACGCAGTTGAGCCCCACGCCGCCTGAGATCACAAGATTGCGCGACGCCTGACGCTTCTCCAAGTCACGGACCATGTGGAGAATGATCTCCTCAACCGTCACCTGAAGCGCGTGGGCGATGTCGCGATGATGATCCGTCATATCATCGCCGCGGGCGCGGCGTGGGCCGAACGCCTCATAGAACTTCGGTTTGAAGGGGCGGATCAGTCCGTGGGTGTCGAAGCTGATATAGTCCCGGTTGATGCGGAATTGGCCATCGGGCAGCAGCGCGACCATCTCCCGGAACTTCGGCACCAGCGAAGGTCCCCCGCAGGCGGCTAGCGCCATCACGGTGCCTTCTTCGAATACCTTGAAGCCCAGATGTTCAGTGACGCAGGTGTAGAGCATCCCCAAACTGTCGAAGAAGTGGCTCTGCGCGATCCGCCGTAAGCGGGTGCCCTGTCCCATGTAGGCGCTTGTCGACGTTTCATCCCCGTAGCCGTCCATCACAAGAACGGCGGCATCGTCGAAGGGCGAGACGTTGAACACGGCTGCGTGCGAATCGTGGTGTGTCACCTGCACCAGCTTGGGGACCGATCCGAACCCATAGCGCTTGCCGAGCGCCATCCAGAGCCGGAATGGGAGATTGACGATTGCGGAGGCTTGAACGCGGTGTGCTGCGGGGCGCAGCAGATTGAGGCTCGCCGGCAGCTTAGCCGTGATGTTGTGATAAAACGTCGGCCTGAGCTGAGCCATGCTCCATGGTGTCGTCATGACGTCGATATCCCGGATCGACAGTCGGTTGTCCGCAAAGATGGCGTCGAGGCAATCGCCAGGAAATTCGAGCGTGTGCTTCTGGCGATTGAAGCGCTCCTGCTCGAGGATCCAGGTCGGGCGGCCGTTCTCGAGCAGGGCGAGGCCCGTATCGTGCGATTTGGTTACGATCCCTAGGATGTTCACGGTCGGGAGAGCCTTCTCAAGGTGGTTGATTTCGCAGCGATACGCGCAAGTGCTGTATGACGCCAGGGGCAAGGTCGGCGTGTCGCAGAACAATGAAAATGCCCGGCAGCCGCGTGGATCAACGTCTGGCCCGGCCGGGCGCTAAAGTCTACATAAGGGCCATGCTGACGTTAATGATGGCCATGGGGCGCGGGCTGCGTGCTGACGAACGAAGCGCGCAGGTGTAGCTTTATGGCCTGGAGATAGGTTTAAGACGGACCAATCTGTCGATGCAACTCAGAGACATGCTCTATTCGAAGATCGACGGCACCGAGGTGGCCGTGCGGGTCAACACGGCCGAGGAGGCCAAGGCCGCGATCAAGGAGTTGCGTCACAAAAAAAAGGAGGTGGGGCTGCTGCGGCGCCGGCTTGCCACCGAGTTGAGGCGCGCGCGAGCGCATGAGGACAAACGCGAGCGTGAGGATGCGAAATCCCGCCGCAAGCCAGGATTTTTTTCCGCCCTGACCCGCCTGTCTCGGTCGTTCACCGGCCGGGGCCGTAGTACGGACATTCCCCGGCTGGAACGCGACATCCATCACCTGGAAGAGATCCTGCACAACATCGATAGCTGTATCATTCAGCTCGAAGGCAAATTGCTGACGTGAGGTATCATCGCCCATGACTCAAATGACCGGCGCCACCCAACTCATCCTGGTCAATGGGGAGCCAAGCGAAACGAATGCGGACACGCTTGCTGCCCTGATCACGGAAAGGGGCCTTCAGTCACTGAAGGTTGCGACCGCTATCAACGGCGTGTTCGTGCCGGAAATGCAACGTGCGGAACGCAAGCTCGCCCCGGGCGATCGGGTCGAGATCCTGTCCGCGCGTCAAGGCGGCTGACGAGGCAGCCGGCATCGCAACCCGGCACACGGCGTCGAAGCGATCCGCGCTCAATCAGGCAGCCTTGGGAACCGGCGCCCTCACGCGGGGACCGAGCGGACCGGTGAGCGGTCCGCTCTGCGCGGTCGCAACGTAAGCCTCGCGCAGGCGCTCCGGCGAATCCATCAAGCGGTCTTTCCAGGCGCCGAGCCGATGGCCGGTTTGGATCAGGCCACGCAGGATGCCGACGTGGTCGGTCATGCCGACGCATTGAGCGCCGATCAGCCTATCCCCCTCGAAATTGAGCTTGAGGTACTGATAGCCCGCCTGGTTGGTGAGGGAGGCGGTCTCTCCCCCGGGCTTGCCCTGCCAAAGGCCGAACGAGGATGAAATGAGTCCCATCGTATCGAGCACGTTCATGTTGAGCGAGCCCCGATGCGGTGTGCGCACGCCAGCCATGTTGAGGCCTGCAAGCCGACCATGCTCGACGGCGACGGGCTGGATAGCGAGCATGTCGGGCTTGCCCGTCGAGATATCGACAGCCTCACAGCAGTCGCCCGCCGCATAAACCCCCGGGGCCGTGGTTTCGAGAAACTGATTGACCTTGATGCCCCAGTTGACGCCGATCCCGGAGCCGACGAGGAAACCTGCGTTCGAGCGAACGCCTGCGGCCAGCACGACGAGCTTGGCGGGCAGTTCGGCGCCGGTCGAAAGTTTGACGGCAAGTGAGGTGCTGCCGTTGGTGCCGGTTTGCCGGATGGCCTCGACCTTTGTGTTGGTGTGAACCTTGACGCCCTTCTCCTCACACCAGCGGCCCAGCATTCCGCCCGCCGTCTCATCCATCATGCGCGCCACCATGCGCGGCGCGACTTCCACGACCGTCAGATCGCAACCGCGCTGATACAGCGCTTCCAGCACGATCGAGCCGATAAAGCCCGCGCCCACAAGCACAACGGGTGCGCCTTTGTCGGCGCGCTTCAGGATCTCGCGGGCATCTGCGAGCGTCCAGCAATTGACGACGCCATCGAGATTGGAGCCCTGCATCTTGGGAATGACGGGCGAGGCGCCGGTCGCAATGAGGAGGCGATCGTAGGTGATGGGATCTGCGCCGGAGATATAAAGAAGACGGCGGGCAGGATCGATGCCGCCCGCGCGCGCCATCCGGTATTCGACGCACAGATCGTCGTAATGGCTGTCTTTCTGGCGCAGGTAGGTGCCCCGCTCCTCGATATTGCCGTGAAGGAGATAGGGGATCGCCATGCGCGAATAGGGCGGTTCGGGCTCGCCGCCAATCAGCGTGATGCGCCCGTTCTTGTCCTGCTGCCGGATGGTTTCCGCTGCCGTCACACCGGCCGGGCCAGCGCCTAGGATCACGTAGTTCATGAATAAGAGCTCCGCCAGTGGACAGGAAGGCCCGCGTCGCAGGTCGAGTTTGCGCGTTGAGGTGGCTCTCCCCGCATAGGTCAGCGGGGAGAGCAGGATCGCTATACAGCCAGACGCGACAGTGTCTCGTTGGTCGGCACGCCGTCCTGGGTCCAACCGCGCAGCTGGTAGTATTCAGGCAGCATCTTGGCCAAGCCGTTGACGAGTCCCTTGGCGGGACCAGTCTCGGCGGGCTCGTTGACGAGGCGCGGGGGCAGGTTGTCGTCCTTGGCGGTGAAGCCGGCGCGGTTGTTGAAAACGCGCTCCATGTTCCAGATGCGCTCGCCGACCTCCATGAGATACTCCGGCGACCACTCGCCGTCGCAGGCCGCGTCGATCTGCGGCGCGATGTCGTTCAGCGTCCAGGCGAAGGTGGTGAACACGCACAGACCCGAGCTGTCGACGGCTGCAGTCGCATCCTGGAACGCCTTGACGAGGGCCGGTTTGCCGTCGGTCGCCAGTGGATCGGTCTTCTCGGGGATGCCCAGAATCTCGGACGAGACGGTGTAGGAGCGCAGATGGCAGGCGCCGCGGTTTGACGTGGCATAGGTAAGCCCCATGCCCTGAATGCCGCGCGAATCATAGGCCGGGAACTCCTGGCCCTTGACCGACATGGAGAGATCCGGCCGGCCATACTTGGTGCACAGCCGGAGCGAGCCAAGGCCCAATTCGCGACCGAAGCCCTCTGCCTTGCCGGTCAGTTCCACGCACTGGACCAGTGCCTCGGCAGATCCGAACTTCAGATCGATCCCGCCAGTATGCTCCTTGGTCAGGATGCCGAGCTCGTAAAGCTCCATGGCGGCCGACACCGTGGCGCCGAACGAAATCGGGTCCATGCCCTGCTCGTTGCAGATGAAGTTGACGTAGGTGAGGGCTTCCAGGTCGTCGACGCCGGTGTTGGAGCCGAGCGCCCAGGCTGCTTCATACTCCAGCCCGCCGGACGCATGCCAGTACTGCGGCTTGTTCTGGATACTGAAATGCTTCTCGTCGATTTTTGAGATGCGTCCGCAGGCGATGGTGCAGCCAAAGCAGGCCTGATTGGTGAGCAGGTTGGGCTGGCCGTCGGTCTTGCGTGGCGTCGCCATGGCCTCAGCCGAGATGGCATGTGCGCCTTCGAACTGCACTTGGCGGTGGTTGCGGGTCGGCATCGCGCCGGCCTCGTTAATGACGTTCATGAGGACCTGCGTGCCATAGGCAGGCAATCCCGCGCCGGTGACGGCGTTCTGCTGGAGCACCTGCTTGGCGGCCGAGGTGGCCTTCAGGAACTGCTTGCCGTCCTTGACCTTGACGCCCTTCGTGCCGCGCACAGCCACGGCCTTGAGGTTTTTCGATCCCATGACTGCGCCGACACCGGAGCGTCCGGCGGCGCGATGCAGATCGTTGACAATGCAGGAGTAGAGGACCTGCTGTTCGCCGGAAACACCGATGGCTGCGATGTGCATCATGGGGTCTTGATGCTTTGTCTTGATCCACTCGTCGGTGTGCCAGACGCTGGTACCCCAGATATCAGCCGCGTCGCGGATCTCGCAGACGTCGTCATGGATGAAGAGGTAGACGGGCTTGGGCGACTTTCCTTCGATAATGACCATGTCCCAGCCAGCGAACTTCAGTTCGGCGCCGAAATAGCCGCCCGAGTTGGAGCAGGCGATTGCGTTGGTGAGCGCGCCCTTGGTGATGACCGAATAGCGCCCGCCGGTCGAGGCTGCCGTGCCGGTGAGGGGGCCTGTTGCGAAGATCAGCTTGTTGGCCGGCCCGAGCGGGTCGATTTTGGGATCGATCTCCTCGACGAGGTACTTGGTCGCCAGACCACGCTGACCGAGATATTTGCGTGCCCACTCCATGTTGAGGGGCTCTGTCTTGACGGTTCCCTCCGTCAGATTGACCCTCAGGATCTTTCGTGCCCAAGCCATCGGTGTCTCCCTTGAAGATGCTGCGCTGCGGCGCGCTCTCGAGTGCGTTGTGGTTCGCCGGTTGTGGCGTTGCCCGTTCCGGGCCTTCATCACCAGCAGCGCCCCTCATCCGTCGTGCAGGGCGCCGCTTCAATCCGGTCTCAGTGCTTGGCAACGGGTGCCTTTGCGCCCTGCGACTGCGTGCTCTGGGCGGCTTGAGCGGCCCAGACCTTCATCTTGTCGAAGCCGGTCTGCTCGATGTCCTGGAACGTGATCGCGCCCGTCGGGCAGGCATCCGAGCAGGCGGGGTTGCCCTGACACAGGTCACACTTGATCACTTTGCCGGTCGAAGCATTGTAGTTGATCGTGCCGAATGGGCAGGCGATCGTGCAGACCTTGCACCCCACGCACAGGTTCTCGTGGACGACCTTGACGAGGCTGAGCGGGTCGGTGGTGATCGCATTGACGGGGCATGCCTGCTGGCACCAGGCTTCGGCGCACTGCGTGCATGTGTAGGGCACCATTTTGCCCTCTTCGTGGAAGTCGAAGACCCGGATGCGGGACTTGGCGACATTGAATTCGTTTTCGTTCTCGTAGCTGCACGCCATCTCGCACTGTTTGCAGCCGGTGCACTTGCCGGGATCGATGACCAGAGCCTTGAGCATGTTTCCTCCTGAATTCCTGGCCACTCTCCGGGGCCTTCGACTAGATCGCGCAAGAAGCGCAACCCCCACAACTATACTAAGGTATACAGCGCCCCAGGGCTAGACCGTCCCGGCAGGCAACCTCATTTGATGTGGGCTGTGATCACGCGGGCGCTTCAGGACCCGCCGGGTGCTTAGAGCAGTATTTGACTGGATATGGCTTAGCGCGCATTGTGCCCTCTGAACCGGCCCTTCGGGTCCGGCAGAGGATGATTTCAGAATCGTGACGGAAGCCCTCCAAGAAGCTGTCCGGCTACTCGCCACGCTCGATGCCGATCTGGTCGAGATCATCGGGCTGTCATTCCGCGTGAGCCTGATCGCGCTCGCGTGTGCGGCCCTGATTGGTTTGCCGTTGGGAGCCCTCATCGCCACGCGCCGTTTCGCCGGCCGGCAGGCCGTGATCGTGGCGGTCAACACGCTGATGGGGCTTCCGCCTGTTGTTGTTGGGCTGATGGTCTATCTCTGGTTGTCGGCATCAGGGCCATTCGGCGCCCTCCAACTCCTCTACACACCCGCAGCGATGATCATCGCCCAGACGATCCTTGTCGCGCCCATTCTGACCGCTCTCACCCGGCAGATCGTGTCAGATCTCGATTCTGAGCTGGGCGAGCAGCTGACGGTGCTGGGTGTGAGCCCGCTGCAACGCGTCTTGACGCTCCTGAGAGAGGGGCACGCCGCGCTGGCGACGGCGCTTCTGGCTGGGTTCGGGCGGGCGATTGCGGAAGTGGGCGCCGTACTGATCGTGGGTGGGAACATCAATCATGTCACGCGCACGATGACGACGGCAATCGCGCTCGAAACGTCGAAAGGGGAGCTTGCACTGGCAATGGCGCTGGGGCTGGTGCTGATCCTGCTTGCCGGTCTCGTCAATGCGGCTGCGA
>CAZZPH010000010.1:0-2549 GCA_964655725.1 uncultured Hyphomicrobium sp. | reverse complement strand
CGGCAAGGGCGAGCCGGTCCTGCCCATCCGGTCGCGGGCGGTATCGATTGCGCGGGACGGGCGCGTTCTGATCAACGCGGTGAGCGTAGCCATCGAACGCACGCCCCAGATCACGGTCGTGATCGGTCCGAACGGAGCGGGCAAGAGTCTCCTGGTGCGCCTGCTGGCAGGTCTCGTTGCGCCCGATAGCGGGGCCGTGGACTGGAACGGCCGGCCACCGGATCGGGAACGATCGCGTGCCCTCGGCTTCGTATTTCAGCGGCCGGTGATGCTGCGCCGCTCCGCGCTGGCCAACGTCGCTTATCCGCTCATGGTGGCGGGAGTGGCAAGACCGGACGCAGAACGAATCGCGGTTACCGAGCTGAAGCGCGTCGGGCTCGAACACGCGGCGCAAACATTTGCGCGCAATCTTTCGGGTGGCGAACAGCAACGCGTCGCACTGGCGCGCGCACTCGTTCTGCAACCCGAAGCTCTGTTTCTCGACGAGGCGACATCGAATCTCGATCCAGCCTCAACCTTGGCAATGGAAGCGCGCATGAAAGACTTCGCGGCACGGGGCGGACACGTCGTCCTCGTCACTCAGGATCTGGCGCAGGCGCGCCGGGTGGCTGAGCACGTGATATTCATGCATCGCGGATCAGTCGTCGAGCAGGGCGAGGCAGGCCCGTTCTTTGCCGGCCCCCATACAGTTGAAGCCTGCCGCTTCATGGCCGGTGAATTGCTGGTTTGATGCTGGTACCAGCGCGGCTCTTGCGCCTCGCCTAGAATTTGACGAGCGCGCCGGCGAGCACGACGTCGAGCGGCTCGGGTTCAACTTGGCCGATGACCCCTGCTCCCGCCGTGCCGGAAAGGGCGACCACCTCCGGTTCATAGCGTCGCCAGATCAGATAAAGACTGGTTGCCGCGCTTTCGAACTGCTGGATGATGCCACCGCCAATGCTTTCGAGCCCGGTGGCAAAAATGCGCGACGTGACGCCGTGGGGATTGAGGGCATCTGTGGCTGCCAGCGTGCGCCGTCCGTTCGCTCCGCCATCGTGCGTGGAGTATTCACCGAAGAACGTGGTGCGGCCGACATCGAATATCTTAGGCTCGATACCGGCCTGGAATGCGAAGAACGTGCTGGTATCGTCCGCATTCGTCCCAGCGAAGGCGTTGGAGACTGCGATACGGTCGTCGATGAGGCGGCCACCGGCGAAGCTCCCGAACAATCCCGTGGGCGTGTGATAGAGCGCGATCGAGCCGCCGAGATGACGGCACTCGGCGCGATCGGGAGCAAGGCCTGCGGCCGCTCCTTCGACGAGGCAGTTGATGCCAGGTGTACGGCCGTTGATGCCAGCTTCGTCCGATTCTCCGTAGGCGATGCCCGCTGTCACCTTCACGTCGGACCACTCACCCGTATAACGTAACCCGACGTCCTTGTAGTCGTCCGCGCCGAACGCGGTGGAGGCGACGAAGCCCGCAATTGCGGGCGTCTCGTAGCGCACGCCGTTGCGCCGGAAGCCTTCGCCCGACTGCACGCCCGAATTGTTGATGAGCCGGAAGAACTGCAGCGAGCTGAGGCCGGGCTGTCCCGCGACGCCATCCCTGCGCAGGAAGAATCCGCCTCCGGAGTCTTCAACGTCGGAGTATTTCACGATGTCGACGGTGTTGGCGAGCGTTAGCTCCGTTACTCCTTCCGCACTCATGGGCGTCTGGCCAAGCGAGACCTTGCCAAGCGCCTTGCTCTCAAGCCACCACCAGGAGTGCATCAGATCGAGCCCGCCGCCGTCCACAGCGGTTGCATCGTTCTGATTGACGCGCCGGCCATTCGCGCTGCGCACGCCGATCTCCAGCCGGTAGCCGGCCTTTACACCGTCGGTGATCTTGGCGTCGCCCGTGAAACGGAACCGCGTGCGCTTGTTCTCGTTGGTGACGATGTAGGTGTCGCTCGAGGCGCCGTCGTCCCAGAACAGTAGGGCCTGATTCATGTGCCCCGATATCGTCAGCTTGACCTTGCGATTGCCCTTTCGCGCCGTGTTGGCGTCGAGTTCCGCGATCCTCTCCTCTAGCTCGGCGCAGCACGATTGTCCGAGATCGGCGGCCCTCGTGGTGGAGATGCCGACCGCGACGGCGGCGAGGGTCGCCAGTAGCACTCCGCTTGGCTTGGCAGCGCGATGGGTGAGGGTTCGCATGACGTGGGTTTCCAATTTTCGGACTTTACGCACTGTGTTTAGTCATACTATATTCAAATGGGAATAGGATGTAGTTTGGCAGCCACATTCGAAAAGATTGATCTGAGGGGAGTAGGTCGTTCGCGACGATGGCCTGTGTGATCGGACTATGGCCGTCGCGTCATGGCAACTGAGAGAGGTGGATCATATGAGTGGTTTTCGCATGCGTCACGGCTTGCTGTTCGCCCTGGCGGGCATGATGCTGTGCGGTGCCGCAGGCGCGGCGGATCGCTTCATCATTCTCCAATCGACAACCTCCACTGAGAACTCCGGGCTCTTCAAGCACCTCCTGCCGATCTTCCGAGCGAAGACGGGAATCGAGGTGCGGGTCGTCGCCGT
>CAZZPH010000009.1:0-21860 GCA_964655725.1 uncultured Hyphomicrobium sp. | reverse complement strand
CTTCGCGCCACCAAGGAAATGGTCGAGAACGAACGCCTCCTGCTGCTGGAAGAAGGTCACTGCCTTAGAGATCAGGCTTTGACGTACTGTTCGTTGAAGCAGGTCGATACCGTGAATACGTTCGGGGCGTCGAGCTTGGCTACCATTGTCGAGATGGTATCGGCCGGGCTTGGCATCACGCTTCTGCCCGAGATGAGCCTGGCGATGGAAGAACGCGGCCGCGATCTGACCGTCATCAGGTTCGCGGACCCCGAGCCATCGCGGTCCATCGGGCTCGTCTGGAGAGCAAGTTCACCGCGCAAAGAGGATTTCCGAGAGCTGGGGCGTCTCGCCCTCGAAGCCTGGCGGCAGGGACCGATGGCCAACATCGCGCAGCGTAACGACGCGCGCGGCGGCGACAAATCTGTCAGCGCGGAGACGTCCTGACCGAGCGTTCGGCAAGTCCGACCGGGGAGGCCGGCCGGTCGAGGTTCATGCTTTCGATGGCCGACAGATCGACGGCCTGACCTGTGAATTGCTGCGCAAACATAAGTTTTGCCGTCTGCAAGCCCGGGCGCAGGCGCATGGGCAGGATGCGGCCTTCATCGTCCAGCATGTCAAACGTGCGTGCCACGTCGTGGTGGACCAGACGCGCGAAGACGGGATCGTCGGCCGAGGCCGTTTCCGTGAGCAGCGGCAGGATCGGGAAGGGCTGATAGGCAAGTTCTTCCGGGTGGTCTTCGTCGTAGGCAGGTGCTGCGATCCACTGTGTTGCGCCCGGCATCTCCGTGTTGGTCTCGCGAATAAGAGCGGCGACCGCATCGCCTGGTAGCGCCGGCGCGGACGCCAGTGCGCCGTCGGTTCCCGTCTCGCCATGTTGAATGGTGGCGTCCCACGACCCTGAGTCCGGCGGAGTGACGGGCTGTGGCGCGATGCCTATCTGATTTTCAGCGGGTTGCGTGGTGACCGGTTGGGGAGCGCGGGCCACCAGTTTTGGCTCGGCGATCAGGCGCGGGGATTCCAGTTGCACGGGCCCGAGCGCCGCGAGAGAGACCAGTTCGTCGAGCTTCTGGCGGTCCTGACTGGACGGCAAAGGTGCAAAGCGCGACGAGCGCTCCACGAGGCGGGGTTCTTGAACGAGGCTAGGCTTGGGCGGTTGAGGCCGAGGCTGGGGCGGTGGAATAAGAGCCGCAATGACGGGCCCCGGTGCCTGGATTTGTGGTTGTGGACGCACAGCGGGCTGGGGTTGCGGTGGCAGCGGCAGCGCGGGGTCAGCGGATGCTACAAGGACAGGTTTCCTTGGGCTCGATCTCAGATCAAAGAAGTGGGCAACCTGCTGGGCGAGTTTGGGCTGCTTCAGGCGTGCACGCTGGGCATCTCCCGGCTGCAGGGAGCGGCCTTCTGCGGACATGTGTTTGGATTGACCACGAGGGAACAGAAGGGCCAGCTCATCGTGGGGCATACGTGGCCAGTGGCGCACGCGTGCGGTATCGACGTGAACGAAGGGCAAGGCGGACGTGGGATAGTAGCCCACACCGCCGCGTTCGCGGATCATTGCGGAATAGCGCAACTGGCGGATCGGCACATCGGGGAAGTGGATGTCGATCGCCTTGCCTGTGATGTGCTGGCTCTGGCTCGCCTGACCGCCGCGCGTCTTGCGCAGCATCTCGTTGGTGTTGCGCGAGCGATAACCGGAAATAATGTGGATGGGTTGCGTCGATCCCAGTTCAGCATGCATCTCCCAGGCGATGTCGATCGTCTTAGGATCCATCGTCGTCTGTTCGTTGCTGCGCCAGTCACGAAGGATCCAGTTGATCTTCTTCATGGCGTCGGGGAGATAGCGCCCGTCCTTTCTATAGAGGACGGTCAGCGTCTCCTTGGTGTGGATGTGATAGAAGGAGATTGTGCGCGCATCGCCCGAGGCGCCGACAATGCCTGACAGCATCGAAGCAGCGATGCTTGCAGAAAGTGCAAGGGCGCCGGCCACGGATTTCGGCCTCGCGAGCACGGTCCTTATGCCTCCCACTTGCCCCGGCCTGTGATCCAACAGGCGTCCCGCGCGTGTGCCGTCATGGCCGGCGCGCAATCTTGAGACTATCCCTACCCTCAGGGTCGTCGAAAAAGTCTTAACGCGGGGTAACCATCGAATACGGGTATTCCGCGGCAGGCCCGGGGCCAAAGGTGGGCTAACCCCGCGATCGACTTATGAGCGCTTGCAGCGCGTGGGGCGACTCTTGTTAAGGTGAGCTATGCGATCAGTGGAGCAGACACTGCAGGCCCTCGTCCGGTCGCCTTTCCGGCAGCGCTTCCGGCTGGGTCCGAAGGACAGGGCCTATGCCGGGTTGCGTTCCAGCGATGAGATCGCCCGGCATGCGCGCCGGATCGTGTCTGAGCGGTTGTCGCCGGCGCAGCCGGACAACGACGGCCGGCAGACACCGATGCGCGGGCACCCGGTGTTCGTAGCGCAGCACGCGACCGCGACCTGCTGCCGGTCGTGCTTGGCCAAGTGGCACGGGATTGCGGAAGGCCACGCCCTGAGCATAGCCGAGGAGACCCATGTCGTGGAGGCGATTGTGCGCTGGATCGAGGTTGAAATGACCCGCCCGGCTGAGGAGCCAGTGGCCCCACACCGCAGCACGAGGTCGCCAGCAGGGCAGCTTCGCCTCGATCTCAAATAATACTCTGCGCGTAGAGATCGGTCCGGCGGTCGCGGAAGAACCCCCAGTCGGCGCGGTAGCTTTCGATGAGGCCCAGATCGAAGGTGTGGACGAGAATGCCTTCATCTGACGGCCCAAAGCTTGCGACAAGCTCGCCGCGGTGATCGGCGATGAACGAGTGGCCATAGAAGCGCTGGCGTGCGCCGTCATTGTCCTCGATGCCGGTGCGGTTGGCCGCGATCACGGGCACGGCGTTGGACACGGCGTGACCCTGCATCGCCCGCTGCCATTGGAGGTGCGTATCGAGGGCTGAATCATACGGCTCCGATCCAATGGCCGTCGGGTAGAACAGGACCTCGGCGCCCTGGAGTACCATGGCGCGCGCACACTCGGGATACCACTGATCCCAACAGATGCCGACGCCGATGCGGCCCGCTGGCGTACTCCACGTTTTGAAACCCGTATCTCCTGGCCGGAAGTAGTATTTCTCCTGATATCCTGGTCCGTCGGGAATGTGGCTCTTGCGGTAGATGCCGAGGGCAGAGCCATCCGCGCCGACGATCACGACGCTGTTGTAGTAGCGCGGGCCGTCCTTCTCGAAAATCGACACCGGAATAGTGACGCCAAGCTCGCGGGCGAGGCGCTGCATGGCGAGGACACACGGATGCTCGTCAGCGGGGAAAGCTGTCTCGAACCACTTTGGATCCTGGCGTGAGCAGAAGTAGAGTCCCTGAAACAGCTCGGAAGGCAGGACGACATCGGCGCCCCGGTGCGCAGCCTCGCGCACGAAGACCTCGGTGCGGGCGATATTGTCGGTTAGATCGGAACCGTAAGTGGTCTGGATGGCGGCGACTGTGATGGAGCGCTCAGTCATCGGGCGTCAGGGTCCTTCCTTCAAGTTGCCGGCTGCTGCTGGGTAATGCAGTGGAACGAGCCGCCGCCCGCCTCGCCGCAGCCAAGCAGCCCGCGCGAGGGAGAGCCAACGACCCGCCGGCCGGGGAATGTGCCCTGGAGGACTTCCAAAGCCGCCGCTTCCGTCTCCGTACCGTATGTGGGGACGGCGACCACGCCGTTCGCTATGACAAAGTTCATGTACGATGCGGGTGCGATGTGGCCACGGGCGTTGCGGTACGACCCCACCCCCGGCACCGTGACGACGTCGAGGGCACGTCCCGTGGCATCTGTTGCGGCCCGCAGCGAGCGCGCGATGCTGTCCAGGATATCGGCGTTGGGGTCGTCGGGGCCGGCCGGGGCCTGGCAGACGACGCGTCCGGGCGCCACGAAGCGCGCGATGTTATCGACATGCCCATCGGTGTGGTCTCCGCGCAAGCCCTCGCCGATCCATATGACCTTCTGAGCGCCGAAGGCGTGCCGCAAAGCAGACTCGGCCTCGGCCTCGCTCCAGCCATTGCGATTGGGATTGAGTAGCGTCTGGCGCGTGGTCAGCACCGTACCCAGTCCATCATGGTCGACGGCACCTCCTTCGAGAACGAAGTCGAAGCGGCGCACGGGCACCCTGGCAATGCGTGCCATGTCATCTCCGACCGTGGTGTCGTCCGGCAAGTCGAACTTGCCGCCCCAGCTGTTGGTCTTGAAGCGCAGCGCGACGGGGCCGTCTGCGGTTTCTGCGAAGATCGGACCGGTATCGCGCAGCCAGATGTCCCCGTAGCGCGCCGGGATCAACTCGGCCACCGCGCCGATCGCTGCCGCGGCAGTCGTCTCAGCTTCGTGGCCATCTACGAGCACGCGTACGCGGTTGCCGCCTGCTGCGAGGATGCGGACCAAATTGGCGACATCGTCGCGTGGCGCAGCCAAATCCCCATTCCATTCATCTGGGTGAGCGGGCCAGGCCGTCCAGATCGCAGCCTGGGGCGCCCATTCGGCCGGTACACGCGTCTGCGTGGCGCTCAAGGGCGGTGATAGTGTCGGCATCGGCGGCTTCCTCGTGACCGGCGCATGGTAGCGCACCTGTCGAATGCGGTGGACGGGGCGATGTGGCCCCACAGTGCGGGGAAGTCAAGTTAGCGGTTGCCCGTGCGGTCGCTTTTCTGGAGTGCGATCACCGCCTCGACGCGATTGCGGACCTGCAGCTTCTGAAGGACGTTGGTCATATAGTGTTTGATCGTTTTCTCGCTGAGGTCGAGCTTGCGGGCGATCTCCTTGTTCGTGAGGCCGGCGGCGACCTCGCGCAGGATCTGCTCTTCGCGCGCCGTCAATTGCGGCGCCGGAGCCTTGGCTGTCCCGTCGTCCGCTCCACGGCGGTTGATCGTCGATAATAGGCGCGCGGCGAACTGGGGCGTAATGTATGTCTCGCCTCTGGCCACGGAGCGGATCGTGTTGGCCAGATCGTGCCCGTTGATGCCCTTGAGGACGTAGCCGTGGACGCCGGCCTGCATTGCGCGTGTGAGATCTTCCTCGCGCTCCGAGACCGTCAGCATGATCGCCTTCATGCCGGGAAACGCTGAAAGGATTACGCGTGCGGCCTCGATGCCATCTCCCGGCATGGAGATATCGAGCAGCATGATATCGGGTGAATTCTCGCGCGCAATGCGCTTGGCGTCTTCGGCGCTTGCGCCGACCGCAATGACATCGATATCGCCTTCGCGCGCCAGCGTCCCGACCACGCCATCGCGCAGGAGTGGATGATCGTCGACGACGGCCAATCTGATCTTCTCAGTCACGAGAGCCTCTCAACGCGGGCCGGTTGAAAGTGGCGCGTAGACGGGTGCCTTCGCCGGGGAGCGAGACAATCTCGAAGCTGCCGCCCAATGCCTCTATGCGTTGCCGCAGGCCGGACAGACCAAGTCTTTCCTGCTTGGCAGCAACATCCTTCAGTGTAAAGCCAGGACCGCTATCGGCGATCTCCACTTCCACGGAGCGCCCATCTGATCGCGCTGACAGCCTCTGGCCCTTGCCGCCTGCGTGCCGGAAGGCATTGTTGAGACCCTCCTGCGCAAAGCGGTACAAGCTGATGGTGATGGGCAATGGCAGCCTGGGCGGCAGTGGCGCCAGGTCCAGGTCGACGGGTGTCCCAGTTGCCCGTTCGTGCTGGCGGGCCGCGGTGGCCAGCACCTCTGCGGGGGACAGCTTCTGCAACTCTGGTACGGCGAGCCCGGCGGAGATATTGCGGATCTCCTTCATTGCCTCGCTTGCGGCATGCCGCACAAGGCCGAGGGCTTCGATAGCGCCGGGTTTATCGGTGCGCTGGCCGGATGCAATGAAGCGGGCGACTTCGTCCATCTTCAGCAACGCAAGCGCCAGATGCTGAGCTGGGCCGTCATGCAGGTCGGAACCAACTCGCCTCAGGAAGCGTTCATTGAGCTCTACGCCCAACTGACCTGCGCGTTCGAGTCTCTGTCGCAGATCCTCGCTCTCCAGTGTGAGGAGGCGCTGCTGATCGATTTTTTCTTCCAGTTCCCCCCTTTGCTCTTCGATAATCTCGTGACCCTTGCGGATCAGGAGGTAGAGTGCGGTGACCGTGATCAGCCCTGTGAGAAGCATCAGCGTCCAGGTCTGGCGGCGCGAGCTGGCAATCTCTGCTTCCAGTGCCTCCGCGCTCTGATAGTACTCCGCAACCGCGATGATCCGAGGGATGCCATCGGTGCGCAGCGGTGCAAAAATTTCGATCAAGGGTACGCCGAACATGGCTGATACAGCCGCCACGTGGCCATCGGCTTCCACGTTGTAGGAATGGACGATGGCGCCGCGAAGAGCGCGATCAAGCTCCGGGGGGCTATCCATCTTGGCTCGTGGTGCGTGGGCCGTCGCCAGTGTCGAGTCATGGATCAAAGTTCCATCCGGCCGCCAAAGCCGAACAGCCAAGATGCCGGCACCAGGCGGGCCACTTTCAAGCATGCGCGCGATGGCGGCATGGCCACGAACGGTGAGTTCGCCCGAATGAGCGAAGTCTGCGCTGAAGGGTTCCAGCAGCGATTCCATGTCATAGGCAGTTTGCTGGGCGGCATGTCCGACGACCCCGTCTTGAATGCGCTGGCTGATCCAGGCACCCAAAACGACCATAGCCCCCAGCACCAATAGCCCCGCCAGCATGGCGAAACGAGTGGGAAGCGACAACTCCTTCAGCCAGTTACGAGCCATGCTCCCCAAATCGGGGGAGTGTGCTGTACTGATCTTTGGTCTGTCCGGCGGTCCGACCGGAGACTGTAACGGTGTCCCGACTTCGGTCCGTATCTGAAATTCATTCATCACAGTACACTGAACCTGATTAAGGTCAGCATTATCCTCCCCCGGCGCGCCAACCGCAACCCGGGAGACGGGGTCTGCTGAGCAATGTTTGCGGCTATGCTGAAGCCTCCGTGTGCGCAGTTTTGTTCGTAACGGGCCGACGGTGCAGTTCCCCGAGTGACAGGCTCGTTGCAGGGTCGCTTCGACCCCGTTTGTCCGGCTCCTCTACCCGACCCATATGGCGGCCAGATTTCTCGAGGCGGCCTTGAGAACGAGGCGGGCTGGCCTATGGGCCAAACGATCAAGCAAATCCGCGATTTGCCTGCCGCCGGCGTGATCGTCAGACCAAAGTCCGTTCTGGACGTCGATAACTTGGGCTAGCCTTTCAGGGATTTATGCCCAGAGGAGGGGCAGGCGCGCATGACGCGGAAGTTCACCAAAGAAGATCTGGACCGGCTGCTCGACCTTGTCGGGCAATCACCGGTTTTGGGTGCTTCCGCGGAGCCGTTCCTCACCGGGGCAAGTTCTCAGGCCCGAGTGTTGTGGTCGGCCAATGAGCGCCATTGGGAGCAGGAACTGCGTGCTGCCACTGAAGATGTGTGGTCGGATCAACAGTACCTGGATGCCGCGCGGCTCCTTTGTACGGCCGAGCACCAACAGATGGTCTTCAAGCAGTTCGCCGGCGCACTCGATGACATTGCGCCAGGGACCTGGGAACCCAGACTGGTTTGGAGCCGGCCAGAGCCCTCAACTGACGAGGCGTTATCGTCCGATCAGATCGTGCTGGCTCCGGCCCAGGACGCCGATGCGAGCCTCCATGCGTCTGATGATGCGCAGGTTCGCGACATTGAAATAGCGCTGGCCGCAAACGGTTCTTCTGCATTGCCGCTCTACGCGCCGGCAAATGGAGCCCACGTCGCCGAAGAAAGCATGGTGGGCGCCGCTGGTTTGGCGGATGAGGATCGGGGTGCTGCACGTCCCGTCTTCAACGCAGTGCGGGCCAATCTCTTTTTGCAATCCGGATTGTCGCTTGCCAAGCCCTATGACGGCTGGGCCGATTTCAAAGCTCGCAACGATTTGCCTGACGACATCGTCGTCGACCTCAAGGTCGCTTATCCCGACGGATTTCATAAGCTCGATCTGTGGATCGGCGCGCTTGTGGAATCGAGCTACCAGGCCAATGTCGATGCGACAGTCGAAGCTTTGCTGGCCCGCTACACGTCGGAGATTGCCCTCGATTACAACTATGACGCGCTTCAGTTGCTCGTGGGCACCGGGATCGCCGATGGCATCGATCAAGGCCGGTTATCCGATCTCCTGCCGAGGCTGCGGGGCTCAGGGCCGCACGACCCTGTCGAGGACAGCGAGCTCCATGATGCGTTGGACGCGCTGGCGCCGATCATCGTGGGGACTGACGGCGATGACGTGCTTTTTGGAACGAACGGCGATGATGTCATGCTCGGCGGAGCCGGCAACGATCGCATGTTCGGCGGCGATGGTGACGATCTTCTGATTGGCGAGGAGGGCGACGACGTCCTAGACGGCGGGGCAGGCGACGACGTCCTCGACGGTGGGGCTGGCGACGACGTTCTGCTTGGCGGGGATGGCAAGGATCTTCTGATCGGAGGGGACGGCGACGACGTCCTCGACGGTGGGGCTGGCGACGACGTTCTGCTTGGCGGGGATGGCCGCGACATTCTGATTGGCGGGGACGGCGACGACATTCTCGATGGTGGGGATGGTGACGACGTTCTGTACGGCGATAGTAGCGATGATACGGAGAATGAACCACTGGTGGAGGGTATCGTCGCCATTGGCTCATCGAAGGACGATGTCATTGGCGGCGGCGCTGGCGATGATCTGATCGACGGCGGCGGCGGTCGCGACGTTCTCATTGGTGGCGATGGGAACGACACGCTGTTCGGGGGACGGGGCGATGACATTCTGATTGGGGGTGACGGCGACGACATTCTCGATGGCGGCCGCGACAAGGACACGATGGTCGGCGGAGCCGGCAACGACGTGTACATTGTGGACAATGCCGGAGACGTGGTGATCGAGCTCGTCGACCAGGGATTCGACACAATCGCAACGACGTTGAGCGCCTTAACCTTGCCTGACAACGTCGAGGTCCTCGTCTATACCGGTAGCGGTGACTTTGCCGGCACAGGAAACTCGTCCGACAATGTGATTGTCGGCGGGTCGGGAGATGACGTCCTCATGGGGTGCGAGGGCGACGATATTCTTATGGGTGGTGAGGGAGACGACGTGCTCCTGGGCGGCGATGGGAACGATATTCTCTTCGGCGGCTCAGGGCGCAATCGTCTCGAAGGCGGCGACGGTGACGACGTTGTCTACAGCGGGACCGGTGACGACTACATCATCTTCACGCGCGGCAACGACACGGTCGTGCTGATGCCAGGTTTCGGCAACGACGTACTGGAAGGCTTCAAGGTCGACTCGTCGGGCTCGGGCAGCCGCCACCGGATCGACGTTTCGGCCTACGACTTCGATTCTGACGCCTTGGGCCGCGATATTCTTCTGATCTACACGGACGAAGGGACAACCGTACAAATCGGCAACGACAGCCTCCTCCTTGTCATGGTTGACATCGACGAAATCGACAAAGGCAACTTCATCTTCTAGCGACAGGCATTGTTCTTGCGTTGAGAGGAAGTTAGGGTGTGAAAGTGTTTCGCGTTGAAGACCGGTTATGGTTATTGCCGATCTTCAGAAAGGGCACGTCGCAGTGATTTCCAAGAGTAACTCCATCGGACATCCGATTTTTGGTGCATTCCGCGGAGCCATCCTCGCGATGGCCGTCATTTCCGCGACCGTCAACCTCCTGGCGTTGACGGGTTCCGTTTACATGATGCAGGTCTACGATCGCGTGCTGTCGAGCCGGAGCGTATCGACGCTGGTGGCGCTTTCCATTTTGGCACTCGGCCTCTACCTGTTCCAGGGTCTCCTGGAGGTGATGCGGTCTCAGAGCCTGGTTCGCATCGCGGGCCGTGTCGATCGCGACCACATGGCGCCGGCGCATGCGGCCGCCTTAAGGCTCTCGCTGCTCGGCCGTCAAAGTGGCGATGCTCAGCAGCCGGTGCGGGATGTCGATACGATCAGGTCGTTCCTTGCAGGGCAGGGCCCGACGGCCATCCTCGACTTGCCCTGGATGCCGATGTTCATCCTGTTTGTATTCTTTCTTCACCCCGTGCTCGGCATCATGACGCTGGGTGGTGCCATTGTGCTCGTTGCGCTGACGCTGTGGACGGAGAAGCGCACCACTGAGCCGACGCGTTCGCTGGCACAAACGAGTTCTCAGCGTGCTTCGATGCTGGAATCCCATGCGCGCCATGCCGAAGTGCTCAGAGCGATGGGCTTTGCGGACAGGGCCATGGAGCGGTTTCACAAAGTGAATGCGGAACAGCTCTCGCTGCAGCAGAGATTGACGGACGTCACGTCGGGCTTTTCGGTGACGTCGCGGACCATTCGCCTCGTTCTGCAGTCGGCACTATTGGGCGCGGGCGCCTATTTTGTCATTCATGGCGAGATGTCAGCGGGCGCGATCATCGCCTGCTCCATCGCCTCCTCGCGGGCCTACGCGCCCATCGAAGTGGCGATCGCCAACTGGAAGGGTTTCGTGGCGGCACGCCAAAGCGCGACCCGGCTCATGTCTGTGCTCGAGGCTCAGAACAAAGAAAAGTCTGAGCAGCTCGAACTGCCTGCGCCGGCGTCATCGCTCTCCGTCGAGGGGATCGTCGTTGCAGCGCCTGGCACGCAGCGTGCGCTGCTGACCAACGTCTCCTTCGAGTTGACGGCCGGTCAGGCGTTGGGTGTGATTGGTCAAAGTGCTGCCGGCAAGTCGTCGCTGGCGCGCGCGCTTGTAGGGATTTGGCCGGCGGCACGCGGAACTGTACGCCTGGACGGGGCCGATATCAGCCACTGGCCACAAGAACGGCTCGGTCCGCATATTGGCTATCTGCCGCAGGATGTGGAACTCTTCGACGGGACGATCACCGACAACATTGCCCGGTTTGCTGAAAGCCCTGACAGCCGTGCGGTCATGGCTGCTGCCCAGGCTGCGGGCGTGCACGAGATGATCCTACGCCTGCCTGATGGCTACGAAACTCAGCTCGGTGAGCGTGGAACAGCGCTGTCGGCTGGCCAGCGTCAGCGCATCGCGCTGGCCCGGGCACTGTTCGGTGAGCCCTTCCTGGTGGTCCTCGACGAGCCCAACTCCAATCTCGACGCGGAAGGCGAGGAGGCATTGGCGGCGGCGATTGCCTCAGTGCGTGCGCGCGGCGGCATTGTCGTCGTTATTGCGCATCGCTCCGGTGTGCTGGCTGCTGTCGATATGCTGGCTGTGATGGGTGCCGGGCAGATCACGGCTTTCGGTGAGAAATCTGAGGTGCTGCGCAAAGCCGTCAGGTCAGCTCCGGGGGCAGAAGGCCAGGCTGCGCGGGCGCCGCGTCCAGCTTGAGTATTATGGTTGGGTCGGTAGTGAGCAGCACAGAGCCGATCTGAAAGTTGTTTGGTTTATGAGAAAGCGGGAGTGCGAGCGTCATGACGGTCGAAACCAATCCCAAATCGACACAGTCCCGAGCGGTTGACGCTGCGGAGTTCGATCTGAAGAAGCGCCTGCTCGTTGGTATCGGGCTGGTTGGCGCTGTGGTCCTGGGTATTGGTGGTTGGGCAGGCACGGCCCCGATCACCGGTGCTGTCATCGCTGCTGGCCAAGTGGTCGTGGAGACGAACGTCAAGAAGGTGCAGCACCCGACCGGCGGCGTTGTGGGCGAAATTCGCGTGAAGGGCGGCGATATTGTGCAGGCCGGCGATATTCTGCTGCGGCTCGATGATACGCAGACCCGCGCAAGCCTTGGCGTTGTGGTGTCCCAGCTTGTCGAGCTGACCGGCCGGCGGGCCCGCCTCGAAGCCGAACGGGACGGCGCAGAAGCGATAATTTTCCCGGCCGGATTTGGCGCTATGTCGCCGATGGACGTGCGTGATGAGCGTCACATCATGAAGGGTGAGCGGCGTCTGTTTGAACAGCGCAGATCGTTCGCCAATGGCCGAAAGGCCCAGCTGCGTTCGCGTGTCGGACAACTGCGCAGCGAAATCGCCGGCCTTGAGCAGCAGGAGCGCTCGAAGGCGCGCGAGATGGAACTCGTCAAAGAAGAGATCAAGCGGCTCAAGGTGCTTGAGAAGAAAAAGCTTCTGCCGGCCACGCGCATGCTGGCGATGGAGCGCGACCAGACGAGAATAGAAGGCGAGCACGGCGCGCTGATTGCAAACATCGCGCGCGTTGAGGGGCAAATCACCGAGACCGAGCTTCAAATTCTGGAGATCGATGAGTCGACACAGACTGAGGCGCAGAAGGAGCTGCGTGACGTCGAGGCGCGGCTTGCCGAGCTTCACGAACGGCGTATCGCGGCAGAGGATATGCTTCGCCGCGTCGAACTGAGGGCCCCTCGAGGGGGCGTGGTGCACGAGCTCGCGATCCATACCGTCGGCGGCGTTGTTGCTCCGGGAGACACGGTGATGTCGATCGTACCCGAGGAAGACAACAAAACGATCGAGGTCCGGCTGATGCCGACGGATATCGATCAAGTCACGATCGGTCAGGCCGCCGTTTTGCGCTTCCCCGCTTTCAATCAGCGCACGACACCTGAGATCAATGGCAAGATCGCCCGGCTTGCGGCGGACGTTTCGACCGATCCGAAGACGGGGATCGCCTATTACACGGCGCGGGTCAGTGTCACCGAAGAGGAGGTCGCCAAGCTCGGAAAGGTGGCCCTCGTCCCTGGAATGCCCGTTGAGTCGCTGATCCAGACGTCGGAACGCACGGCGCTGTCCTATCTCGCCAAGCCGTTCGCTGACCACTTATCGCGGACCTTCAAGGAGGAGTAGCCGGCGGCCATTTCCGCCCATCCCGATGACTTTGCAGCGCGCCCGGCCAAAGCCTGGCGCGCTGTCGGTTTTGCTGCGTGCGGACGTGGACCGCATTCGCCGCATAGCCGTGCTTACCTGGGGTCTTCAGCAATCAGGAATTGCTGCTCTGCGTGCCGCAAGAAGCGGCAGATCAGCAGCGACTGGTATCAGCAAATCCGCTCCTTTACGTGTCCGGAACGCGTCGCGACACCGGGTGAGGTCGCGCTATTCTAGCGATAAAACATCATGTTATGCCGAACGGCGTGGCCGACCGCGTGAGCCTGAGCGGCGATGTGTTGCCCGGTTGCAATTGCCCCATCAAAACAATCTCAAGATGCAAAACGATGCGTGACAAGCTGGGGAGGTATCAACTAGAGATAGTAGCTGACCGTTGAGTTGTGTCGAGTTGCGTTGAGTTGTGCCGTGTCACGCCCTCCGCCCCATCACAGCAACCTTCGGTGTGCCCCATGCGATTCTGTGTTTTTCCTGCCATGGCCGGTTCCATGGCCGTGGCCGTGCTGATGGGCGGCTGCGCGATTACGCCCATGCCGCTGATCGAGGCGGAAATCGGCGAAAAGGCAGGCGAAGCACTGGCGCATATCGATGCGGATCAGGAGCCTGTCGAAGGTCCGATCGACCTCTATCAGGCGATGGCGCGGGCTTTGAAGTACAACCTCGATCACCGCGTCGAGATCATGCAGGGGGCCTTGCGCCTCAAGGAATTGGATCTGGCTCACTTCGATCTGTTGCCCGCCGCTCTATCCCAGACAGCCTATGCAGAGCGCGATACGTTCAATGCCTCCAACAGCATCGAGGTTTTGCCCGGCGATCGCGCTGGCAACGAAAGCCTGCGCAACTCGACATCGCAGGAAAAGCGCATCCACACCGCCGACATTCAATTCAGCTGGAACATCCTTGATTTCGGCCTCTCTTATGTCCGCGCGCATCAAGCTGCCGATCGCTTCCTGATCGCGGAAGAAATGCGCCGTAAGACAGCGCACCGCGTCATCGAGGATGTGCGAACGGCGTTTTGGCGCGCCGTCAGTGCGGACCGCCTCCTGGTGAAGCTGCGGGACCTGGATCGCCGTGTGCGGCATGTGCAGGCTCACTCGCGCCAGATTTCTGATGAGCGGCAGACCTCGCCGATCACAGCGGTGACTTATGAGCGCGAACTCATCGAGATCCGGCGGACGATTCAGGAAATTGAGCGCGACTTGTCGGTTGCGCGCACCCAACTCTCCTCCCTCATGAACCTCGCGCCCGGGACACATTTCACGCTGACCCATCCCGCCCGCACCTCGGCTGACTTCGACATGCGCATGTCCGTCAACGAGATGATCTGGACCGCCGTTCATAACCGGCCGGAGTTGCGGGAGGTCTGGTACAACCAGCGCATCAACCAGAAGGAGCTGGACGCGGCCCTGCTCGAATTGCTTCCGGGCCTGCAGGTCTATGCGGGCTCCAATTACGACAGCAATGACTTCCTCTTTCACAGCGATTGGGTGAATTGGGGCGCCAAGGCGAGTTGGAACGTCATGCGAGTTTTCCAGTATCCGCGCAAGCGCGACCTCGTCGAAACGCAGGATGCTCTACTCGACGAGAAGTCGCGGGCTGTGACCATGGCGATCATGACACAAGTGCACGTCAGCCGCGTCCGGTTCCTTCAGCTCAGGAAAGAGATGTCGACAGCCGGCGAGTATCTGGATGTCCAGCGTCGTCTCGTCGGGCTGATGCGCGAGGAAGCTGCCGCCGAGCGGATCAGCGAACAGACGCTCATTCGTGAGGAGATGAACACGCTCGTTGCCGAGACGCGGCGCGATATTGCGTACGCCAGCCTCCAGAACGCTTTCGCTAACCTGCATGCTTCGATGGGACTCGACGCCTTGCCGCTGGAACATGCCGGGTCCATCACGGTCGGTAACTTGTCCGCGGCTTTGCGTGGCATGTGGATCGAGCGCGGCGACCGTTCGGGAGCAACGGCACGCAAGACGGCCCAGTCGGCACTGTGATGTGCTGATGTGGCTGTCAATCAAGCATGACCGTTTTTCCGCGACGCTGACGGTGAGGCGTGCGCTCAAGCGTCCGATGCGCCTCGGATTCGGTGGGTTCGTCATCGCGGCCACACTCCATCTCGTCCTGATTGGCGCCAGTGCGGCGGGCGTGCATGCCTGGGACGGAGAAACGTCGGCGCGCGGAATGGTGCGCGCGGTCAATCAGTCCGCCCTGGCAATCGAATTCGCCATGCGTGTCGAGAAGCTCCACGTGCGCGAGGCGCACGCGTTCCGTAAGGGGGATCCGCTAGTATCGTTCGATTGCGCGCGTTTGCGTGCTGAGCAGGCCGCTTCGGAGGCAAGCCATAAGGAGGCGCGGCTTCAATTCGAAAGTCAAGTCTACCTCGATCGCAAGGGCGCGACCGGACGAATTGATGTCGAGGTGGCGCGCGCGCGCGCCGAGAGGGCCGGTGCAGAGGCTGAGGCTCTGAACTCGCGGTTGCGGCAGTGCCGGATTCTAGCCCCGTTCGACGGTCGCGTTGTGGAGCTTGCCGTGGCCGAGCATGAAATCCCGACCCCTGGAAAGGCGTTCATGAGCATCATTGATGAGACCCGCTTTGAAATCGATCTCATCCTGCCTTCGCAAAGCCTGCGCCATCTGCGCATCGGGCAGGCGTTCCAATTCCGCGTCGAAGAGACTGGGACGAACCATGCTGCGCGGGTCGATCGCCTGGGCGCTGCCGTCGATCCGGTTAGTCAAACGCTCAAGGTCATCGGCGTGTTTGAGGATCTGCCGGCTGGTGTCCTCGCAGGAATGAGTGGGTCGGCCGACTTTCAGTATTCCGGAGCGGCACGCTGAACGAGGGCTTGGCTTTGGGGCCGACGGAGTCGAATCGCATGCCGCAGCGTCGTGACGCAGAGCCCGTTCAGAACGGATCAGGTCCCGATCAGGAGATGCCGCGCCAGAGCGAGGACAGAATCGCGCAGCAAGGTGCGATCGGGTTGATGCTCAAGCTGGAAGCGGGCTTGAGGGAGGCGAAGTCCTTCAACGAACTGGTCTGCTTCATCGCCAACGAGCCGTGCGTGGTGACGCGCGCCCAACAGGTCTTTGTCGTGCGTTATGCCGGGCGCCAGCGGTTTTGCGTCGAGGCGGTAACGTCGATGCCATTCGTCGATCGTTCTTCGCCACTCATCACCGCGGTCGAACAACTTCTTGCAGGCATGGCTGCCGATGGGAGCGCCAACAGAACGCACGTTCTGGATCGTCACGCGCCGGACAAGGATGACGTATCCCTTTTGCGCAGCTATCCATTGCCGTTCCTGCTCTGGGTTCCCTTTATTGGGCATGACGATGAGTTTGTGGGCGGCATGTTGCTGGCGCGCGCGGTTCCCTGGCCGGAACGCGACCAGACGATTGCGGTGCACCTTGGGGGAGCTTGCGCCTATGCATGGCGGGTCATGGCGCCCAATCGGCGCGCAGTTCCAGCGTGGTTGCGTGACCGCCGAACGCGGCTGCTGCTCCCATTGTCGCTTCTTCTAGCGGCGCTCGCCATGATTCCGGTGCGGATGTCGGCGCTGGCGCCGGCCGAAGTGATCCCGCGCAATGAGTTTATCGTGACCGCTGGTGTCGATGGCGTGGTCGATGAGGTCGTCGTGGAGCCGAACGCGCGCGTGAAGGTGGGCGACCTGCTGATTCGCATCACGGACACGGCGTTGAAAAACCGCCACGCGATTGCCGAGCGCGAGTTGGCGGTGTCCGAGGCGGCCTTGAAGAAGGCAGGTCAACTGGCATTCATTGATCCGCGCGGCCGGCATGATCTGGCATTGGCGGAAGCGGAGGTCGCATTGAAGCGGGCCGAACGGGATTATGCGGCCGAGATGCTCGAGCGATCCCGCGTACGGGCGGAGCGCGATGGCGTAGCCGCCTTCTTCGATCGCAAGGAACTCGTTGGACGTCCCGTTGCTGTCGGCGAAAAGCTCATGGAAATCGTCGATCCGGCGGTTCTGCAGGTTCAGATTCTTCTGTCAGCCGCTGATTCCATTGTTTTGGAGCCTGCGGCCCGGGTGAGAATATACTTCGACTCCGATCCGCTTCGTCCAATCGAAGCGAGGCTCGTTCGCGCAGACTACAAGGCGCGGGTCAGAGAAGAGCACAAGGTGGCCTTCCGGTTGATCGCAGCGCCAAATGCTGAGCATGAGGCGCAACTGCGGCTCGGCGTGCGTGGCACGGCTCAGATTTACAGTGGCCGAGCGCCGCTCGCGCTTTATCTGTTGCGCCGTCCTTTCACGGCGGTGCGGCAGTCGCTGGGCATCTGAGAATGGCCGGTGGTGCACAAAGGCTGCCTGACCTGCGGGCCGATCTGAGGTTACTTCGGGGCGCGCCGCTTGTTTCGGGCGAACCAACTTGGCTTATCCATGATCCGGTACAGAATCGCTTCTTTCAAATCGATCGAGCGGCGTATCGTATGCTCTCAATGTGGAAGGGCGGGCTGTCGATCGATGCCTTTTCTGACAAGGTCCGCGATGACGGTTGGATCGAGGCCGATCTTAGCGATATCGAGCATCTGATCCTCTTTCTGCACAAGAATTGGCTGACCACGGCACCTCAGAATTCTGGATGGCGCCATTTTGTGTCGGAGCGCGATCGAGCGCGCCGGTCTGTTCTCTCGTGGCTCATTCACAACTATCTCTTCGTGAGAATTCCACTCGTGCGCCCGCAGGCGTTCCTGGAGCGGACGATGCCCGTGGCCGATTTTCTAGCATCGCGAGTTGCGGTTTGGAGCGTGGCTGTTCTGGGGTGTGTGGGCTGTTATCTGACACTTCGGCAATGGGAGCAGTTCGTTGGCAGCGTGCCGGAGATTTTTACCGTCGAGGGCATGGCGCTAGGCGCGCTCGCGCTCTTCCTGATTAAGGCAGCACACGAACTCGGACACGGTTACACGGCCGTGCGTGTGGGTTGCAGGGTTCCCACCATGGGACTTGCGATTATTCTTCTGGCCCCGCTTTTCTATACTGACGTGACGGATTCCTGGAGGCTTCAGGACCGGCGCAAGCGGTTCCGCATCGACAGTGCCGGCATCAAGGTTGAAGTTGCGATCGCCGCGTTGGCGCTGTTCGCCTGGGCGTTCCTGCCGGACGGTCTAGCGCGCGGGCTTGCGTTCAGCATTTGCGTTGTCTCTCTCGCATCGAGCCTGATGGTCAATCTCAATCCCTTCATGCGTTTTGACGGCTACTATCTTCTGTCTGATGCGCTTGGTGTCGATAACCTTCAGTCGCGCTCTTTCGCTTTGGGTGTCTGGAAGCTGAGAGAGCTTTTATTCGCGCTCGGTGCTCCCTGCCCGGAGTTTATGCCGCCTGCGCGCGTGCGCCTTCTGATCGCGTATGCATGGGCGACGTGGATCTACCGGCTGTTCTTATTCATCGCCATTGCCTTGCTGGTCTATCATTTCGTGTTCAAAGCGCTCGGCATTATTTTATTCGTCATCGAGATCGTTGTCTTTGTTCTGCGGCCTGTGTTTGGAGAACTGAGGAATTGGTATCACATGAGAAAGCGAATCTTGGCAACGCGGCGCACCCGGGTGACCGGGGGTGCGCTGTGTTTGCTTGTGGCTCTCGTAGCATTTCCCTGGTCGACTCGCGTCGTACTGCCTGCCGTCATCGAATACGAGGTGATGCAGCCTGTTCACCCGATCCGGGCGGGACTGGTCACAGCAGTCGATACGATTCACGGGCAGCAAATTTCTGCTGGCATGACGTTACTCACGCTTGCCTCTCCCGATCTCGACCATGAGATCGCCTTGGCCTCGACAGAGTTGCGGGTTGCCGAGGTGAGATATGCGCGGCGAGGGTCCGATTCTATCGACAGAGAGGCCTCGATGGTTCTTGAGAACCGGATGCGCGCCCTCAAAGATAAACTCGTGGGTCTGGAGAGGCAGAGGGCCGAGCTCGTCCTGCGCGCGCCGATCGATGGCAGGATCGTCGAAGCCGATCCCCAACTCCACGTCGGGCGGTGGATCGGACCGGCGACCAGGGTTGCGATGGTGGGTGATCCACACAGCCACGCTGTTCGCGGCTACGTTCGCGAAGCCGACGTGTGGAGGATTACCGCCGGAACCGACGGGCACTTCATCCCCGATGACATAGCCCGGCCGCCGGTTGCCGTGACTGTCGCGGGGATCGCGCCTGGCGCCACCACGAGACTTCAGTTGCCTGAGCTGTCGACCGATGAGCGTGGCTGGATCGGGGTCGTACCCAATCGCGAGGGGGAGATGGTGCCGGCCGCAGCTCAATATGCGGTGCTCATGAAAGTTCGAGATCCGATAGCGCACCAGGATCTGGCGGTTCGCGGGGTGGCCGTGCTGAATGGAACGGCTGAAAGCCTTTTGGCCAAATTCTGGAGGCGCGTGCTTCAGGTGCTGATCCGTGAATCGGGCGCGTGAGGAAGCGCGACGGCCGTTTCAACTTCGTTCGCTCGCACGCCCCGCAGCGCGTTGGAGGGCGGCCGTGAGTCAGTCAACGTGCGCGGCGGATGGCGGAGCGGCCCGTGTGCACACGACAAAGGTATGCCAATGCGCGAGCTGTCGGGAGCACGGTTAGGATTGCGTTCTGACAGTGGTCATCCTCCGCGGCAACTCGCAGTCACCACGCGGTGACGGTCGCGGTCGCATCGGAGCGCTGGTGTGCAGTAGAGCCCCTCGGCTGGGGAGTAGGTTGCGATTGCCGTGCCCGGATCGCAGTTGATGATGAGCTCATAGATTGCGCCGCGTTGCGTGATGGCCTCGATGCGAGGGTCGGGCGCCGCCGGACCGGTATAGAGCGTGAAGGTTCCGGCAAGCGCGATGAGCATCGGTTTGGGCATATTGGCCTCCTCAGATTCAGTCCCGCATGAAAGCGGGGTCTCGAACCCTCAGCAAAATGCCTGCCTACACGCTAACCCATTGTTTTACCGTTGTAATACGAGAAATTGCAATTTCCGGCTATTGCGCAATCTAAAGTTGATACAGCTTTAACCGTTCTATGTTGGATTGATGTGACCCGTTCTGGCCACGTGTGCCGGACCCGAACAACCAATCCCACGCCGCAGGTCCTTCCCATGTCCGCAAAGACCCAAGCCCCCGCCTATTGTGCAACTGCCTCTCAGCCGATGCCGTCCTCCTCGCGATCAGCGGTTCTGGCCCGGCCGGGTTATCTTGCGCTGGAACAGCGCATGGTGTTCGACGGCGCCATGGTGGATACGGCCGCCGATCTGGCTGACGCGGCGGGTCCTGCTCCCGCCGTGGAGGAAACTGCAAGCGCGAGTTCTCATGAAGTCGACGCGGCCTTGGATGCCTTAGCCGAAACCCAGCCCCCCTCAGTGGCAACGTCGTCCATTGTTTTCATCGATGGCACGATCGGAAATCCTGCGCAGTTTGCCGCCGCGGCGTGGTCGGGCGCCGAGATTGTCGTGCTCGATCCGCGCGCGGACGCGCTGAGCGAGATCGTGCGGCACTTGGATGGGCGCTCGGGCATCGATGCTATTCATATCATCAGCCACGGCGATGCGGGCCGCCTCAATCTGGGTGGCCTCTCTCTCACCACCTCAACCCTTCTTGATCGTGCGGATGATCTGGCCCTCATCGGGGCGGCGCTGTCGGCTGACGGCGATATCCTGGTCTACGGTTGCAACATTGGCCAGGGTGCGGAGGGACATGCATTTCTGGCAGCGCTCGCTGCATTGACCGGTGCCGACGTTGCTGGCTCGACGGACGACACGGGTGCAGCGGGCCTCGGCGGCAACTGGGTTTTGGAACGCCATGTCGGCAGCATTGATGCAGCGAGCCTCGACGCGCCGGAATGGAACGGTCTGCTCGCGCCGCTGATCATATCGACGACATCGGCACCCACGGTGACGGGATCGACGGGCACGAACGGCACTACGGGCTTGCTGGAGGGTGGGGTTGGCTTCAGGGGACTCTGGACGAATGCTGGCACCATTGGCGGCACGTCCATTGATATCCGCGCTACGGTTACGACGCTTAGCGCCAGCACGGTGTCATTCTTTACGCAGGGAGATGATCCCTCCATCGTCCTGAACGGCGCAGCAACGGCGACAGTACAGTGGGAAATTTTTGCGTCTGGCACGTCGCAAACGATCATTGCTGTCGGTACACCCAACTTCAATATTGCTGACATCGACGGTGTCGCTGGTGTTCCGTTGACGCGCGAAACAGTGGTCCCGCAGTTGAACGGGCTGAGCTCATATACCGTGGACAATCCGACGAATCTTGTCATTTCAGTTGGTGCTGGCGGCGTCAATGCCAGCGGCACGCAGAACCAGAACGGCGAGCCAACCTCGCTCGTCTCATTTTCCTGGCAGGAGGTGTCGAGTTGGACGGTTCAGTACACGCTTCACCCTGGCTCGGGCTTTGGCAATGCTGTCTACCGGCACGACGGCGATGGCGATTTTACGTTCGTCGCGCCGCAGACCACGTTTCTCCTCTCGCTTGATGCCGATGCCAACAATTCTACAGCACCGGGAACCGGCTACGCTGGCACCTATACAGAGAATGGTGCGGGCATTCCCGTCGTTGATGCCGATGTCGCCATCAGTCAGCACGCCGTGCTAGGCTCTAACCTTGGTAGCGCGAGCGTGCGTTTGACCAACGCGCAATCAGGCGACGTTTTGAGCGTCGGATCGCTACCGCCGGGCATCACCGCGAACATCGATACCAGTGTGTCCGGCCAGATCACCGTCACGCTCTCCGGGACGGCCTCGGTCGCCGAATACCGGGCCGCACTGCAGGCGATCACCTTCTCCAGCACGTCGGAGAATCCTTCGACGGTCAACCGCCTCATCGAGACGTCCGTCACCAACACCATATTCGGAACGACGAGCAACATCGCGCTGTCAAGCATCTCGGTCACGGCCGTCAACGATCCGCCAGTCGATGGCGATGAGACCAACACAGCCACCGAGGACACGGTATTGACCGTGCCGGCGGCGTCCGGGTTGCTCGCCAATGCTACCGATGTCGACAGCGGTGCGTTGACGGTCTCGGCATTCTCCATCGCTGGAGTATCGGGTCCCTTCTCCGTTGGAGTGCCGAAACTCATCCCCGGCATCGGGACCCTCACGATCAAT
>CAZZPH010000008.1:8292-22148 GCA_964655725.1 uncultured Hyphomicrobium sp. | reverse complement strand
GAGACGCTTCCCAAGGAGGCCCACAAGGTCGCGCACTTCTGCTCTATGTGCGGGCCGAAGTTCTGCTCGATGAAAATCACCCAGGATGTCCGCGACTACGCGGCCCGGCAGAACGCTGGGATCGCCGACATGGCGGCGGCAGAAGCCGGGATGGCCGAGATGAGCGAAAAGTTCCGCGAGTTGGGATCGAATGTCTACGTCGATGCGGAGCGCGTGAAAAAGGCCAACGCCTCGCTGGGATAGCGTCTTCGTGCATGTGGATGCCGGGGGCAACAGGGGCAGGAATCGGGCTGGGCCGACCGGGCTCAACCGCAATCATTGTGGGCGGATGCCTGCCCCCGTCTGTTCCTCACTCCGCTGCTATGGCGATGTGAAAGGCCGTAATTCCTGACATAAGTCAGAGTAATTTCTTCGGTTGCCTGCTGAAATTTGTGGCACAGTCACCTTAGCTCCAGCCGCCCGCCGGCCTATGGCGGAGGAGCCGAATGTCGTGCGGGGAGACACGCCATGACGACCACAACACTCTCGGGCAAAGCCGATCCAGTTGTCCGCAAAATCACCAACAGCGATGTCATCGATGCGCTGGCTCAGGGGTTGCGCGATTTTCAGGCTGCACCGCGATACGGCATCATCCTCGGCGGATTATGCGCAATAACCGGCATCGCCGTCGTCGTCACGCTCTACATGGCCGGCATGCCCTATCTCGCCTATCCGATCGGAGCCGGCTTTGCTCTGGTGTGCCCGTTCCTGGCAGCTGGCCTCTACGAAGTCAGCCGGCGGCTGGAGACGGGAGAAACTCTCGCAGCCGGGGAGATCTGGCGCAAGGTCAAGAGCCGCAGCGAAGTCCGCTGGATGGGCTTCATGACCGTGTTCGTGCTCATCATGTGGATGTATCAGGTGCGCTTCCTCATGGCGCTCTTTCTCGGATACAGCGGCATGGAAGCCTCGATAGGAGAATTCTTCGAGACCGTCTTGTCGACAACGCAGGGCCTCATCTTCTTGTTTGTCGGCAACATCGTCGGCGCAATCCTGTCGACTGTTCTGTTTTCTCTTTCGGTCGTGTCGTTCCCACTGGTTCTCGATCGGGATGTCGACTTCGTAACGGCGATGATCACAAGCCTGCGTGCGGTGGCGTCGAACCCGGGCCCTATGTTCCTGTTCGCCGCCATCATCGTGATCTTGCTCTTCGTCTCCGCACTGACGGCATTCATCGGTCTGTTGATCACACTGCCCGTATTGGGACACGCAACGTGGCATCTTTATCGCCGCGTCGTCGCACCTGCCGCCAGCGGCGTATAGGCGGTTTGCATCCAATCCCAGGGCTGCTGCGCCATGCCGAGTGCATCAGGCACGCAGCATCATGTAAGTTTCGTCAGAACGGCGCGGATCAGGTGGGGCAGCAGCACGTCCTTCAACAATTCGGCCACTTGCTCACCCGAATAGGGCTTCGTGGCCACGGGGACATCCCGGTGCTGGGGCGTGATGAAGGATGAATCGACCTCGCTACCGGCAAAAATGAAGGGCAACCCGAGCCGGGCCAGCTCATCGGCGATTGTCAGCGACGTCGCATCACCCAGATCCAGATCAAGGATCGCGACATCTGGCGTCTGAGAGGCAATCACATCCAGCGCCTTAGCGGGAGTGCCCGCAATCACAATCTCTACCGCGCCACGATCGCGCAGCATCCGCTCCAGATCGAGCGCCGCAGTCATCTGATCATCGAGGATAAGGATCGCATAGCCTTCGAGGGGCAGTGCCGGCGGGGGCAGATGGAGCTTTGAATCGCGACTGACAGGCACTTGCGGAGCCTGCAGAACGTAGCGTGAGGGTATCGCAAAACTCGCGGAAATTCCGTGCGGCTCGAACGAGATTGCCGCCTCACCCCCCAGCGCATGGGGAATGTTGCGCTTGATGATCACAAGACCGAATTCGTCCTTTACCCCCCTCCGCGGTGGAGCCCCCCCCGTCTCCTCCCACGCAATGACAAGCTGTCCTTTCGCATCGATCTGCCAAGACACGGTAAGGCGGCCGGCGCTCTGTGATAAGGCTCCGGTTGCAAACGCGTTGGTTGCCATTTCATGCACCACCAGCGCCAGTACGGTGTAGGCCTTCGCATCCAGACGCACATCCGGACCACGAATATCGATCTGGCCGTGCGATCCGCCTCGCGGCGCCACAGCGCCCTCGATCAGGCTGCGCACATCCGAACCCGACGAGAGCGAAATCGAGTCATGCGCCAGCGCAATCGCCTTGATCCGTCCTTCCAGCGTGCGAACGAATGACTTGACATGACCGTCTTCATCATAGCCGTGCAGCAGCAGAGAATGTATGAGTTCGAGCGTTCCTTTGACGCGGTGATTAAGCTCGCTCGTCATGAGCCGTTGACGCTGCTCAGCCTGCCGGCGCTCCTCCATGATCACCTCGCTGAAGCGCACGATGATGTCGAGAAGATAGATCCGCAGAGTATCGCCGATCAGGCGCTCCCGCGAGGTCCATGGCAGGGATTGACCGCGTACTTCCTCGCGCCATGCCTCGAAGCTCTTGCGTGGGCTGAGCCGCCCGGACGAGGGCTCCCCAACCACGGGCTTTGAGGGATCCCCACCCCATTCGATCGCCTGAGTCACTTCGCCCCGGAAGAAAAACAGCCAGTCCCCATTCGTGTGGGAAAGAGGCACGGCCAGCACCCCCTTAATGCCGCACGCCCAGGTATCGGCGAGCACGAACTCCGAGCCCAGCTGATGCGTAGCGAAGATGCCCCGATCATGCTGCATGTGAATGAAGCGCGCGAGAAGTCCTGCCTCGTGTGCCGTCGGCGTCGTGCCGGTGCCGCGCCAGACGCCGTCGAGCCACAACCCGACGCCGTCACAGGGCATGAAAGCCGCCAACTGTTCCAGCCGGGCGGAAAGGTTGTCGACCAGGTCCCCCTCGATGGGAAACTCCGAGACAATCCGGTCGAGCAGTGCGCGCGCTGCACGCATCGTGACATAGGCTTCAATGCCTTCGACAGTTTGGATCTGCAGTGAGAAAACCTGCCCGACGAGTTCCGCCGCCGCGCGCAAGTGGGATGCCACCATGCGCGCCTTGCGATGATGACACGCTATCAGCCCCCACAACTCTCCGCCGACAATGATGGAGATCGACATCGATGCGCCGACACCCATGTTCTTCAAGTATTCGATATGGACCGGCGATACGCTCCGCAGGCCTGCATAACTCAGATCAAGCGCGTGGTCGCTCGCCTGTTCTTCCGCAAGGATAGGAACCGCCGCACTCCCCACATCGCTGATCAACCGCACCCAACTGCGCTTGTAGAGATCACGTGCCTGGGCGGGAATGTCGCTCGCGGGATAGCGCAGATTGAGAAGTGAGGACATATCATCGGGACAGGCCTCTGCAATCACCTGCCCTGAGCCATCTTGCAGGAAGCGATAAATCATGACGCGATCGTATCCGATGAGATCGCGGAGTTGCTCTGAGGTCGACTGGCACAGATCATTCAGGCTGCGAGCCTGTTGCAGCCTGGCGAGCACGACACGCACCAAATCGAGTGGCGCGGGCTGCTTTGCGCTCTCCGCTGGCTCGACCTCGACAATCCGCCGCCCGTCGAACTCGTGGAGCGTAATGTTGAATGTGCCCTTGAGCCCCTTCAGCCGCGCACCGAACAGACGCACGGGAACAGCCGGCAGCACAATGCTTCCCTCAAGCCCCGCTTCGAGTTCGTTTGCGAGCGGGCCGCCCAGAAGCGTCTTCAAGCTCGTCCCAATAAGCTCGCGCGCAGCCTTTACAAACATCGTCTTGCAGTTGGATGAGACGTGAGTGATGCGCCAGCTGTTCTGATCGCAAGCGAAGAGGACGCCGTGCGACTGGATGCTTCCGGGAATGTGGATGGGTTCCCGGTCACAATTCGAAATGTCGAGACCGGGCGATCGCCGCAGGGCCGTCATGCTGGTATCGCCTCGCTCAGATGATCCATAATGGAAACGAAGGTCGCGATCGCCGCCCCCGCGAGCAATCGCTCGGTGTCTGGTGGCGCCGCCTCCAGATGCTTCAGGAAACGCGGCCAAGTACCCGAGTTCGCAAGCTCTGTGAAATACCGGCGCGCAACGCCTTCAGGCAAGGGCAGATTGTTCGCGTGCCGCAGCAGAACACGGGCACCGAGCGTGGAGCCAATCACGACGTACAAGGCTCCCGTAACCGCGGTGCCACACGCCAAGTCCGGCTTGCGCCAATCTGCCGAGGCTTCCGCCGGGAGCGGCATGTGCCCCAGATCGTCAAGATCTGCCTGCAGGTAGCCGATGCGATCCTCGATCCTCCACGCATGCAGCTCGGCACGCCCATCCGCGTAGCACGAGGCCAGAAAGGAGCGGTAGAAGAGATGCATCCGCGCCAGATAGACGGCATAGCGCTCCGGGCTCGCAAAATAATGGGCGCGCTCCACGACATGCTCCACTTCAGCGTGGATGCTTCCCGTCGCATCGCGAAGGCATTGATGTCGTAAGCCGGTCATGCTGCACTCTCGCTTCCCGATATGCGGGCCACCAACATCCAGATCGTTTCCACTGGACCTGCATCGTCGCAACGTCAAACTCGTGGAGCGGCCACCGCACCCAGGCCTGAGTTTGACTGAACGGGTTGCCATGCCGACGAGAGGTTGGACATTCAGGGCACAGCCACTCCCAACTGACACCTGTGTACCGCCAGAACGGCCGTGCCCCATCTCACCCGACGCTGACCGCTTGGCGCCTTCGAGCCAGCAATCGGCGAACAGGCGGCCAACGTGCCACGCCAATCCAGTCCGGCGATGCGAGTCATGTCGTGATGTCCGCGGCCCATGTTGTGAAGTCCAAGTGACGTGACGGCAAAAACCCAAGCGACGACGTCGACGTGGCTTCGCTCTGCAAGGTGATCCAGGAAGACAATCTTATGGCAAGGCGAACGGCTCGTCGAGGCCGGCGCGTCCGGTTCGCTTCACCTGAGCCCATGCGACATCACGCAGCACTCAGGCATCCTGCCGTCCGTCTGCGCCGCAAGGTTAACGACACCCCGAGGGTTCAGCATATCAAGACAGCATGAGTTCGAAGGTGCATGCGGGAGCGCCGGTCGCAGCGCACCGGATTTCGCGCACCTCAGCACCGTGGGCGACGAGCTTGTGAAAGAGGTGCTGGAACGTGGCAGCATGGTAGTGGCAGCACGGCTTGGGCGACATCACACCCTGGCACATCGGGTTCCCCCTGATCTCGAATTGTAAGGGAGGCCCCAGGGCGGCAGCGAAGGTGCCCGAGCCCGTGAATGTCCACGCGTGAGCTGTAATCGCGCGGGTGAGAAGCCTCGTCGCAAGGCGTTTGGGAAGTGCCTTGAGAACGATCTGCGCCGCACGAGGAATGCGATTGGCAAGCAAGTAATCCCCTGTGAGTTCACCAGCGCGAACGAGGATGGCACGCTGGGCTTCGGGGTCCATAGCGGCGCGCAGAGCCTGATGCAGGCAGATGACCTCGCTCTCGGGCACCATGGACTCTGGCGGATGCGCGAGATAGTGACCAAGGCCGCATGCTTGAAAGAGTGCCCGCTCCGCGGCAGGACACTGCAGTTCGCGCAAAGCCTCTCCCAGGCGGGTTATGGCATTGGGTCCGATCCGCGCGGACCCGCGTCCGCCACCAGCCTGCGCGTGTTCCTTCTGCAAAACATGCGCCGGCATGGCTCCAGCAGGCGTTGCAATGGGGTTCATGACACGGCCCCCTCTCCCAGCTACTCGGCCGCCGTGACACGCTCCTCGCTCGACATCTGCTGCTTGCCTCCGCCACACGCCATGATGCGCGCCTGCTCCTCGCCCTTCATGCGCCGGTTGTGATTGGTCGTCCACACCACATCGCGCGTATCAGCGCGCTGGCGCGAAGTGTCGAATTTGAAGTCGACCTTGCCCTTCGACTGAGGACCCCAGTAGTTGACGCGGCCGAGATCGTAGAATTTGCGCTCGAAGCCCGACTTCAGAAACGCCTTCAGGCAGCCCAGAAGATAGCGCCGCCGCTCTCCCGAGCCCGCCCATGGATAGGAGAACAGCGCCTTCTTCATGTAGAAGCGCCGATAATTGTTCATCACGCGATCAAGCAGCTCAGCGCGATCCATGGCCTCAGGCTTGATGATTGGCGTGACGAAATTGTACTTCTCGAAGTCGAAAATCTCGACTTTATTTCCCAGGTCACGGAAGAGATCAGAGAACGGCCAGGGCGTGTACATCGACCAGTTCGCTAGATCCGGCTTCCAGTCCCGGGCCATCTGGTAGGTTTCTTCCAGCGTCTCCGCCGTCTCATTCTCCAGACCGACGATGAACTGGGCCTCGACCACGATGCCGTTCTTGCGTAGAAGCTCGATGGCCTTCTTGTTCTGAGCGACCGTCGTCTCTTTGTGGAAACGGTCCAGTTGAAGCTGCGCGGCAGCCTCCGTTCCAAGCGACACGTGGATAAGCCCCGCCTTCCGGTACAGCGCCAGTTCCTTCTCGTCGCGCAGAATGTCGGTAACGCGGGTGTTGATGCCCCAAAGGATCTTGACATTGCGCCGGATCAGTTCCTCGCAGAACGCCACGAATTTCTTCTTGTTGATCGTTGGCTCTTCGTCCGCGAGGATGAAAAATCCTACGTTGTGATCACTGATCAAGCGCTCGATCTCGTCGACGACCTTCTTGGGATCGCGGATGCGGTAGTCCCGCCAGAACTTCCACTGGGAGCAGAAGGAGCATGTGAACGGGCACCCACGCGCCATATTCGGAATGGCGACCCGCGTCCCCATGGGGATGTAGATATACTTCTCCCACTGCAAAATTCCCCAATCCGGATCGATGGCATCAAGGTCCTTTACCGTCGGCGCCGCGGGCGTTGCGATGATGCGCTCACCGTCCCGGTATGCGATGCCCTTGACGGCCTTACGGTCTGCCGGCCAGCGTCCAGAATCGATTGTCTGAATAAGCTCTGAAAAGATCTCCTCACCCTCGCCGCGCACGATGACATCGATCCACGGCGCTTCCTTCAGCACATGTTGATACATGAAGGTCGCGTGGATACCGCCAAGAACCGTTATGGCATCCGGGTGCATCTCCTTTGCGATCTCGAGGAGACGCTCCGCCTTATAGATGGAGGGAGTAATTGCCGTGGCGCCGATCACGTCGGGCCGTTCTTCCGCGAATATGCGCCGGACCTCATCCTCGGAGAGGTCATTTGTCATCGCATCGATGAAACGGACGTCCGTATAGCCGGCGCGGCGCAGATGGCCTGCAAGATACGCCACCCACGCAGGCGGCCAGTTCCCCGCGATCTCGGCACCTCCGGAGTGGTAGTTCGGATGAAGAAGCAAGATGCGCATGACGGCCTCCACGGCTGGTTGTCATGCGCATCTTACATTTCATACTGACTAGGTTACTTGACACAAGTCAACAGCAAAGCGCCCTCGGGTCATCCCCCTGCGCTATTCCGCAGCCAATCTTACGAATTTTCCGTTCGCCATCGGGCAGGCCGACCAAAGTTCCGAGAGCGCGGCCACAAGCTTGGCCATCTCAGCGTCGGTATGAACCGGCGACGGCGTCAGCCGCATGCGCTCGGTGCCTTTGGGTACAGTCGGATAGTTGATGGGCTGAACATAAATACCGTGGCGTTCCATGAGCGTGTCAGTCACCGCTTTACAGTGCACGGGATCACCGACCATGACCGGTACGATGTGGCTGGGGTTGGGCATCGTGGGGATCTTCGCCGCCTTCAGTTCATGCTTCAGCCGCCGGGCCCGCTCCTGGTGACGCGCCCGTTCCACAGAGCTCGACTTCAGATGCCGGATGCTTGCCAGCGCGCCAGCAGCGATCGCCGGTGCAATTGACGTTGTAAAAATGAAGCCCGCCGCGAAAGATCGCACAGCGTCACAGATTTCGGGGCGCGCGGCGATGTAGCCGCCCATCACACCGAACCCCTTGGCAAGCGTTCCATTGATGATGTCGACCCGGTCCATCACGCCTTCCCGCTCTGCGATGCCCCCGCCACGCGGTCCATAGAGACCCACAGCATGGACTTCGTCGAGATAGGTCATGGCTCCATACTTTTCGGCCAAGTCGCAAATGGCGCTGATCGGCGCGACATGTCCATCCATCGAGTAGACGCTCTCAAAGACAATCAGCTTGGGTGCGCCGGCGGGCGCCTGCTTCAGCTTCGTCTCGAGATCATTGAGATCGTTGTGGCGGAAAATCTTTTTCGGGCCCTGACCGTGCCGGATACCGGCAATCATGGAGGCATGGTTCTTCTCGTCGGAGAAGATGATGATCCCCGGAATGATCTTCTGCAGGGTCGACAGCGAAGCCTCATTGGCAACATAGGCCGAGGTGAAGAGCAGCGCGGCCTCCTTGCCGTGGAGGTCGGCGATCTCTGCTTCGAGTTCGACGTGGTAGTGCGTCGTTCCAGAAATGTTGCGCGTACCGCCAGAGCCGGCTCCGGCTAGGTCGATAGCTTCGTGCATGGCAGCCAGCACAGCAGGGTGCTGTCCCATGCCAAGATAATCGTTGGAGCACCAAACTGTAATGGGACGCACACCCGCCTGCGTGTGGTGGGCTGCAAGCGGAAAATTCCCGCATGACCGCTTGATGTCGGCGAAGACCCGATAGCGCCCCTCGCTCTTCAGTCCGTCGAGTTGTTCGCGGAACATTGAAAGGTAGTCCATCAGATCCCTCCTGACGGTGCCCGACACCGCCTTTTTTTGCTTACGTTGGCCATCAGTTCAAATTGCAGCACGCGCCGGCTTTACACTCCCGGCGCTTGTACACTTCGTCGTATCAGCGTGTTTTGTTGCGACTGAGCGCAGACCGCGATCCTCCCGGGAGGCAAGCCCCCATTGCCACAGCGCCTCGGCCGGCACTGGAACGACGAGAAGCCAATGCTCCAGCAGGGCCAGCGCCATCAGAACTGCCAGGAGCGTGTATGCCGTCTGCTCGAATGGTCCCGCACCGGCTGCGGACGCCGCCTGCACCAGAAGTACGGTCGCGATCGTCGATAGAGTGACCGAAAGCGGGAACAGCAGGTTCATCGGCCGGTGGCAGAAGTAGCTTTTCAGGTATGCGAGGTGATCTGGCAGAAAGTTCTCGGTGATGTTGGGCACACCCAGGTAGAGATTGAGCTTGGCGCTGATGCGCATAACCCACAAGATCACAAACGTCCAAAGACCGACCTGATTGGCACCACCGTCCACGATCAGGAACACCACGATCGCCGTCAGCAAGATGGCGACCTCGTGATAGAGCAGTGTCTCGACGGCCTCCCATAGCCCAGCCCGGCCCGACGCCGTCGCAGGACTGGGTGTTGTTCGCGGACCGGTGACGAGGCCTGTCAGGAAACTCATCTCGTGCCAGCCCCAGACGACCAGCGCTGCGGCGAAGGCCAGAAGTGCGCCGGTTGGAGTGGCGTCTGAGCTTGTGACATAAAGCGTATAGAGCGCCGCAAGTGCTGCCGCCGAGGCAATCCCCATGCTCCACCGGGCGGCGGAGCGGGGCATGCCGATCAGATACAGAACGGCTCCGGTGGAAAACCACCAGACAAAGATCGCAAATACGATAGCCATTCCGTACGTCAACACGCCCCAATTCCCTCTACCAAATGGGCTTCAATCTGATCTCGGCTGGCAACGGATTCTCCCGCGGCCGTAGCAGGAACAGCCCTGCAAACGTCTTGAATGCCGATGCGCCGGCTGCAAACCGGCGCAGCCTTGCGCCCAGATCCTCGCGCCCCTCCAGTTCGTTCAGCCTGTCGTTGATGACGCGCAGCTTCTCCAGCCCCGCAAGGAAGCGCGGGTTGTCGATGTCCAGCTCGATCGGGAACACCTGCCGGGAGATCTCAGACGTCAGGCGGAAGACGCGGAAGTCATAGTCGGTCGGATCAATGCCGAGCGCCTTGTGGAACTCCGGCCGCGCATGATCACGAACATACATCGTGGCATAGACGGCGAGCACGAAGAAGCGCACCCACAGACGGTTGACCCCGGTCAACAATTGCGGATTGGCCCGCATGAGAAGTGCGAACGCCTCACCATGGCGGAACTCGTCGTTGCACCACTTTTCGAACCACTTGAAGATCGGGTGGAATCTCCGGTCCGGGTGGCGCTCCAGCAAGCGGTAGATCATGATGTAGCGCGCATAACCGATCTTTTCGGATAGGTAGGTCGCATAGAAGATGAACTTCGGCTTGAAGAAGGTGTACTTCTTGGCCTTGGTGAGGAAGCCCAGATCGATACCGATATCGAAGTCCTTGAGCGTATCGTTGATGAAGCCGGCGTGACGTGCCTCATCACGGCTCATGTACTTGAAGAGCTCGACCAGATCCTTGTTCTTTCCGCGCTTCTTCATTTCAGCATAGAGAACGCAGCCAGAAAATTCCGAGGTCAGCGAACTGACAAGGAAATCGATGAACTCCTTGCGCAACCCTTCTGGCAGATCATTGATATCGAAATCGTCCCAGGCATCTGTGCGCCGGAAATGCCCCTTGTTGGGATCGGAGCGCATCTCTTCGAGAAGCGCATCCCATTCCGCGCGCAGGGAGCTGACGTCTGTTCGGTCGAGTTCGTCGAAATCCGTCGTATAGAAGCGCGGACTGAGAAGCGTCTCGGTTACGGCTTGCTGCGTGGTCTCATTGGGCGAACGCCCGAGGGTCTCGATTGTCATAGCTTCCTCCCCGACGAAAAGCTGACCTCGTAGAGTTCACTCAGTTCAAGCCGTGCAGCGAGTGTCGTCATAAAGCGCTCGAATGCGCCGGCCCGCGTGATGGTGGCCCGCCGCGCAAGCGTGACTTTCTCACCATACGGAACCCGGATCGGCTCGCCGTGAACAAGAACACTGTCGCCGGCTTCGACGGGAGCCGCCCCGTGCAGGTCGACATGAGCGTGCAGGCTTTCGAACGTATTCTCGATCTCGATGGTGCAATCCACCTCTTCGGATCGTGACTTGAAAAGGGATCCAATCATGATGATGTCCTCCCTAGCTCGAGCAACCTCGCGAAGGCCTCCTCGTTCGACCATCCGAACGCCGATAGGGTCACGACCCGATCTGTCGAGGGATCGGAAAGCGTCAGAGCGCCGTCGGCGTGGCGCGTCAGAAGGAACGGAGGCTCAGCGCCGACACCGGCCTTGTGCCGGTCATGCGCCAATCCACGAAGAACGACGCGGACGAAGCCGGATTCGCCGGGTTCCAAAGCCACCAACTGATGGCCGTCGGGCATTCTCCGGACGCCCACACTACCGTTCGGCAGATCAACAAACGCCAGCTCGAGCTTTTCCGACTCCGGTGCAAGAGCCAATCTCGAGGCCCCGATGTCGGTCAGTCGCGCCACCGTCGCAAAGGCGAGCGACGTGCCGATCAGTACAGCGCCCGCGATGAGCGCGCCGCGCGGGAATGGTCTTACCTGAGCTTCCCCACTCATGGTTCGTCCTCCTGTTAGGCCGCGGCAATTGCGCCTGATGGCGACGTGCCGTGACCAGTTGCAGCCTTGACGCTGGAGCCTGTGACCTCGGACCCCCGGGGCACCTGCTGACCATGCGCCGCATGTAATGCTCGTGAAAGCACCTGACCGGCCGACGCGACATCGGGCAGGCAGCGAAACGATGGTTGCACCTCGCGAAGATGCCAGGGGCGGACGTGCGGCCACAGATGAACGTAGCCGAGCCGTCCGCGGCCCTGCACTTCCAGAGCGATGTCGCCACTGGCGTTCCCATGGGCTCCAAGATCTGCCGAGCGAATTGTGGAGAATGGGATGTTGACTGTCATCGGCAAGGCCACACCGAACCGCATTACGACGCGCTGCGACGTGATCGAGTAGATCGTCGTCCGGCTGATCAGCATCGACAGCAGCCAAATGAGGCCGAGAGCCGCTGTGCTCGCAACCAGCAGCGGCACCATCGCCAGAACAGCGTCACTGGCCGGGAGAGCATCCCGGACCGAGGTCAGGATGCGCCATGCGATCAGGATGGCAAAGTATGCTGCGACCAGACGGATATGCATGACGTGGCGGGCAATGCCCGCAGTTCCCGGTGACCCCTGCCAAAGCAGCTTCTCGCCTTCTGGCAGATGGGCTGGAAGGCCCGGAATGGGCTCGTTCTCGTACTCGCTCACAGCAAGGGCTCCGCGCGTTGTGGGGTGGCATACAGAGTGCCTGCGCCGAAGTAAGCGCAGATCTTGTCCTCCTCGAGCAGGGTCACCTGATCAGGGTTCTTGAGGCCAGGGACGTTGGCGAATTGATGCGCCAGAAGCGCATGAACGCGAACGGTCTCTCTCCGGCGATCGACACGAGAGAATGTCATCGGTACGAGGACGCGCCGGCCTGGGGCCTCACCGGTCCCTTTGAGCTGAACCTCCAGATACCGAATGATAACCTCGGAGCGATCGACCCACACATCGACAACCTTACCCGCTGTCAGCCGATCTGCACCGATCACAGGCATGCCGCGCGGGTCTGGATCGCGTCCTTCGATCCCGAACTCCGTCGCTACGCGCAACGGCACAATCTTGGGATCGCCATGGTACGTCAGATCAACCGTGTCAGAGCGCTCGGCATAGGACCCTGGGCCGACGGCTGCCAGCATCGGATCGCCGTTGGGCTCGAGAGGAGCACCGGGCCAGGGCTCGATCTTGCGGGCATTGATGGGACGCCCATCGGGCTTCCCATTGGGTGCAATTGCTGTACCTCCATGAGGAAGCCGGAAAACCTTCGGCGGGGGAATGAAGAACGTATCACCCGGCTTGTAGGTCTCAGAAGGCTCGGAGAACAGCGGGTAGCCCTCGCGCCGGTCCTCGCGCCGCAGATAGACGATCAGACCCAGGAAGAAGATCCAGAACACATACAATGTCACCTGAGCGACGTCGAAAATCCCCTGTATCTCGCCCTTCATGATTCACCTCCGCTTGAGAATTGCTAGCCGGGAAACTCGGCCAGACCGAATTTCGAGTTGATGCGTGCTGCACTGCGCCTCTCCTGCCCAACGAGCGGCCCCACAGCCACCAGTGTTGCAAAGAGAAGCAGGATTTCGATGTGATAGACGGCGTTGTATCCCGTGGCCGGCGTTGCCAGCGCCGCGCCCAGAAGACCGTTTTCGGCAAGATGGGAGACGCCATCACGAATGGCACCACCCAGCGCGATTGCGAGCCCTGCGGCCGTCGCCTGGACAGCTCCCCAGGCACCCAACGCCAAGCCGCCCGCGCCTTTACTCGCCATCTGCATTGCTGCGGTCAGCGTTCCGACTGAGAACAGCCCACCGCCAAATCCGATCAGAACGGTGCCGATGCGGAACAGCTGCGTCGACTCCGTCGGTGCAGAAATAATCACTGCAGGAAAGGCCACGAGACCGATAAGCGCCCCCGACCCGGCAAGCCGGAACGGGTCCATGCCCTTCGACAGGACGCGCGCAGCCATCAAGAACCCTGCCAGCGCACCGGCTGCAAGAAAACCGGTGAGCGCTGTGGTCGCCGCGACATCGAGATGGAGAATCTCACCGCCGTAGGGCTCCAGAAGGATGTCCTGCATGGTGAAAGCCGCCGTGCCCAGACCTACCGTCACCAGCAAACGCGCCCAACGATCTTGCTGGCGAAGTGCGCGCCAGGCATCCAGAAAGCGCCGCTCGGAGGATGGGCCGCGATTGCGGCCTGGATCGCGCACTTCCTGCTTCCACAGCGCCACGATATTCAAGATCATCGTGACGGCCGCGGCACCCTGAATGACCTGGATCAGCCGAACCTGGCTGAAGTCCTGCAAGAGCCAACCGAAGACGAGTGCGCTGGCAACCGTACCCAGGAGCAGCATCACGTAGAGAAACGCGACCACACGCGGGCGCGCATCCTCAGGAGCCAGATC
>CAZZPH010000008.1:0-8282 GCA_964655725.1 uncultured Hyphomicrobium sp. | reverse complement strand
GCCAGATCCGTCGCGAGTGCCAGACCCGCGGTCTGCGTTGTATGCAGTCCGGCCCCTACCAGCAGGAACGCCAGCGCCGCGGCAACCACGCCAATCCATTCCGGCCCCGTCGCGTCTCCAGACAGCACGATCAGCGCGAACGGCATGATCGCAAGCCCGCCGAACTGCAGAAGCGAACCAAACCAGATATATGGCGCCCGCCGCCAGCCCAACGCCGACCGGTGATTATCGGAGCGGAAACCAATCAAGGCGCGCAACGGTGCGAACAGCAGGGGCAGAGACACCATGGCCGCAACAATGAATGCTGGAACACCCAGCTCCACGATCATCACCCGATTGAGGGTCCCGTTGAGAAGAACGACGGCCATGGCGACAGAGACTTGGAAGAGTGACAACCGCATCAAACGGCCAAGCGGAAGCTCCGCCGTCGCAGCATCGGCAAACGGCAGGCAGCGGGGGCTTACCGCCCGCCAGATGCGCACCAGTCTGTCGTCCAACGCACTCATACCTTGCGCAACTCCATGGCCTCTGAGACGTAGAAGCCGCTGTCGATCCTATGCGTACGGCCTTCTTTGAACGAAGATAGTGCCGGCTCTGCCGTGATGTGCCGGCGAAGCTCGCCGACATTGACCGGCTCGATGGCCGGGGCACGGTCCTGCCTGGGGAAGAAGCGGCCGACCGCATGCATCATCGTCAGAGCCGGCGTCCGGGGAGCGAATGTGAACAACAAACCCGCGTCAGCCATTCGTGCCAACCTGCCGATCATCGCGACCTTATCGGCCGGCTGATAGTGAATGAGCGAATCCATCGCGACGATGAAATCAAATTGCCCGAGGGAATGATCGAGCATGTCGCCCACGCGGAACTCGATCGTGCGGTAGCACGCATTTCCGGTGGACGCGGCAGTCTCTGCCGCCCGCTCTCGCGCCAGTGCGACCAAAGTCTCGGCAATGTCGATTGCGACAACATCCGCTCCGCGCTCGGCCGCCGCCATGGACAACGCACCCGTGCCGCACCCCGCGTCGAGCACGCGCGCACCCGTCAGATCCGATCCCATCCAATCGAGGAGGGTGTGGCGCATCCGGTCGCGCCCGGCACGGACTGTTCGCCTGATCCGGCTGACGGGCGCCTGCGAAGTCAGCCGCGACCACGCATCGGCGGCGGTGCGGTCGAAGTAGGTCTGCAGCTCACTACGGCGCTGGCGATAGGAGAGGGTGTGCATCAATCGTACCCCAGAAAATCAAAGATCTCGCGATCGCGCATTGGCGTGGCATCAAGCGGTTCGGCGCCCGCCCAGAGCGCTGCGGCCAGCCGCAAATACTCCTGCTGTACCGCTTCCAGCTCTGGCGATGGTTCCATCTCAAACAGCGTGCTCTTTTTCAGGCGGCTGCGCCGGATGACGTCGAGATCAGGGAAATGTGCGATGCGCTGGAGGCCCGTGCGCTCGTTGAAGCGATCGATCTGATCGGTACCGGCACTCCGGTTGGCGATGACACCTCCGATCCTGATTCCGTAGTTCTTCGCCTTGGCCTGAATGGCCGCCGCGATGCGGTTCATTGCAAAGATGCTGTCAAAGTCATTGGCGCAGACGATGAGACCGCGCTCGGCGTGCTGGAGTGGCGAGGCGAAGCCGCCGCAGACCACATCACCCAGCACGTCGAAGATCACGACGTCCGTTTCATCGAGCAGGTGGTGCTCCTTGAGAAGCTTCACCGTTTGCCCGACGACATAGCCGCCGCATCCCGTGCCGGCCGGAGGACCTCCTGCCTCGACGCACAAGACGCCGTTGAACCCCTCGTACACAAAGTCCTCGACGCGCAGCTCTTCGCTGTGGAACTCGACCTTCTCCAGGGCATCGATGACCGTGGGGACGAGCTTCTTGGTGAGCGTGAACGTGGAGTCGTGCTTGGGGTCACATCCGATCTGCAGCACGCGCTTGCCAAGCTTGGAAAACGCGGCCGAAAGATTGGACGACGTCGTGCTCTTGCCGATGCCTCCCTTGCCATAGACCGCGAAGACCTTGGCGGTCGTGGGAATACCGACGCGTGGATCGAGGTGGAACTGTAAACTCCCCTCTCCATCCCCGGCCCGCGATTTGGTGCCGATCTGCCCGCGTGTGAGCAATGTTGCCGTCATGCTGCAGCCTCCACGCCAATTCCCTCCAACCGATCCTCGAGATCCGCGCCAGCGTTTCTCAATGCTTCGAGAACTCCTGGCTCTGGCGACCAGTAGTTGCGCTCATGCGCCTCCAAGAGCCGATTGGCCACCTTCGCGGACGCCGTCGGGTTCAAAGCCGCGAGGCGTTCGCGCATGGCGTCGTCGAGGACGAATGTCTGTGTGATGTGCTGATAGACCCAGGGTGCGACCTGGCCTGTCGTTGCGGACCAGCCCAACGTGTTCGTGACCTGCGCTTCGATCTGGCGCACACCCTCATAACCGTGCTTCAGCATCCCCTCGTACCATTTGGGATTGAGCGTGCGGGTCCGCGTTTCGAGCGCCACCTGCTCTGATAGCGTGCGCACCTGCCCCTCTCCGCGCGTCTGGTCGCCGATATAGACGGCAACGTCGCGCCCACTCGCCTTTCGGACCGCACGCGAGATTCCGCCCAGCGTGTCGAAGTAATGGTCGATGGTCGTGATGCCGACCTCCACCGACTCCAGATTTTGGTAAGCGAGCTTCACATCACCCAGGACGGCCTGGAGAAGTGCCGTCTCCTGACGGGGAGTTCCTGTCCTGCCATACGCAAAGCTCTTTCGCGCAGCGTAGGTGTCGGCCAGCTCGTCTTCTTGCGACCAACTGCCTGTCTCGATCATGTGATTGACGTTCGCGCCATAGGCTCCGTCGGCATTGGAGAATACGCGCAGCGCGGCCGTCTCCAGATCGGCCCCGGTCTGGCGCATGTAGGCGAGTGCATGCTTGCGGATGAAGTTCTGCTCCTCGGCCTCCTCAGCGCTGGCGGCCAGAAAGAGGGCTTCAGCGAGAAGCTGGGTCTGCAGGGGGAGAAGATCACGGAAAATGCCCGACAGTGTGACGACCACATCAATGCGTGGGCGGCCCAACTCCTCCAACGGGACGAGCGCGGCACCACATAAGCGCCCGTAACTATCGAAGCGCGGGCGCGCACCGGCCAGCGCCAGCGCCTGCGCAATGGGACCACCCTCGGTTTTGAGGTTGTCCGTCCCCCACAGAACCAGCGCCACACTCTCGGGAAGCTCACCGGCGTCCTGGAAATGGCGGGCTAGAAGGCGTTCGGCCTGACGCGCGCCGTCAGTCAGGGCAAAAGCGCTCGGGATGCGGAAGGGATCAAAACCATGCAGGTTGCGGCCCGTTGGCAGAATTTGCGGCGTTCTGATGAGATCGCCCGACGGTGCTGGCCTGACGAAGCGCCCATCGAGTGCGTGCACGACGGCGTCCAGTTCGTGATCAACGCTCAAGAGCTCATTCATCCGCGCCAGATCGGTGAGCGCCGTCAGCAAGGATGCATCTACGGTCCCGCACGACGCCACCGCATCCTGAGGGCGTTTGCCATCGACGATCGATTGAAGGATCGGGGTATCGATACGAATTCCGTGGCTGGCTTCACCGGCGGCCTGGAGAAGCTCGACACGCTCCGACGGGCTAGGGGGCTCACCCAGCACATGCAGTCCGCTCGGAATCAGGGTGTATTCGAGTTCGAGAACGGCCTGCCAGAGCCTGTCGATCACGCCGTCAGCCTCCCCATCCAACCAGGCCGGCTCGGCGGCGGCGAGTTCGACACTTGCCGCCTGCGCCTGCACGACGCTGAGCAGCGCGCCGCGCTCACTGTCCTCGTCGGGCGCAAGCTGTCGCCAGCGCTCGATGGACGACTTGAGATCGATCAGTCCGCGATAAAGGCCCGCATGCGCGATCGGAGGCGTCAGGTAGCTGATCAGCGTCGCTGCTGCGCGCCGCTTTGCGATGGTTCCCTCGGAGGGATTGTTGGCGGCATAAATATAAAGATTGGGCAGGTCCCCAATCAGGCGGTCCGGCCACGAGCCCGCGGAGAGCCCTGCCTGCTTACCGGGCATGAATTCCAAAGCGCCGTGCGTGCCGAAATGCAGGACAGCGTGGGCCCGGAAATCTTCACTCAGATAACGGTAGAAAGCCGTGAAGGCATGCGTCGGCGCGAAGCCCTTCTCGAATAGAAGGCGCATCGGATCGCCCTCGTAACCGAACGCGGGCTGCACGCCAACGAGCACATTGCCGAACTGAGCACCGAGCACGTGGATCGAGTTGCCATCGCTTTGATGCCGTCCCGGTGCCGGCCCCCATTGCGTCTCGATCTCTTTCAGCCACCTTTGGCGGCGGACGTGCCTGTCCGTCGGAATTGAGGCGACGACGTTGGCCGGCGTGCCGAAGCGGGCCGAATTGCCCTTCAGGATCGCATCGCGCAGGTCATCGACAGTTTGTGGAACGTCCACGCTGTAGCCTTCACACGCCAAGCGCTTCAGGGTGTTGTGAAGCGATGCAAAGACTGAGAGAAAGGCCGCCGTTCCTGTTGCACCGGCATTCGGCGGGAAGTTGAACAGAATGATGGCCAGCCGGCGCTCCGCGCGCTGCGCACGCCTCAGAGCGATAAGACGGTGCGCACGCGCCGCCAGCATATCCGCGCGCTCAGGGCAGACCTGCATGTTGCGATCGCTCCCCGCGGAATCGAACGTGCAGCCGCGCTCGCAACCGGAACAGGCCCGCCCCATGCCGTCCGAGCGACCGCCAAAGACCATCGGTCCCGTTGCGCCATCGAGCTCTGGGATTGCCACCATGATGGTCTGCTCGACCGGCATGAGGCCACGATCCGAGGCCGCCCAATCCTCCAGGGTCTGAAACTCGATAGCTTGTGCGGCGATGTAGGGAACATCGAGCCTGGCCAGCATATCCTCTGCAGCCTTGGCATCATTATAGGCGGGGCCGCCGACGAGCGAGAAACCCGTCAGCGAGACAACGGCATCGACAGTTGGACGCCCATCCTCGAAGAAGTACGCATCGACCGCAGGACGCGCATCAAGGCCCGTCGCGAACGCCGGGACCACCGTCAGCCCCCTGCGTTCCAGAGCCGTGATGACACCATCGTAGTGGGCGGAGTTGCCAGCCAGCAGATACGAGCGCATCACGAGCAGCCCAACGGTTCCCGCGGATCCTTCGGACGGCAACTGACGACGGTCTTCCGTGACCCGCTGCGGCAGACGCGGATGATAGAGGCCGACATCGGGATAACTCACGGGCGGCGCCGCCTTCAGCGCACCCCGCAAGTGCCGGCGCGGGCCGTCGGCATATCGATCCACCAGAAAGCGGACCATGCTGGAGATGTTCTCCTCCGACCCCGCAAGCCAGTACTGCAGGGTGAGGAAGTATGCGCGCACATCTTGCGCCGTTCCCGGAATGAATCGCAGGATTTTCGGAATGCGTTTGAGCATTGCCATCTGTTGACGGCCCGACGCGCCATCTTTCGCGCCACATTCCCGTCGCGCGCCGCCACGCAGCCGCTTCAAGAGCGCCATCGCTCCTGTCTGCTCGCCATCCATCTTGAAGCCGCCGATGCGGGTGAGCTTGATAATCTCGCCCGCCGACATGCATCCGATCATGGCATCGCAATTGTCGCGCCGCGCCTGCAGGGCGGGAAGTACCGCCCGGATGTGGTCCTCCATGAACAGCATGGACGCAACGATGATGTCACCATTGGCGATATCCGACCGGCACCTCTCGAGCGCCTCGGCGTCCCCCGCCCATTCGGCTGCGGCATGGAGCGCGATTTCAAGTCCCGGAATTGCCCGGCGCAGTTCAGGCAACGCGCGATCGATCGCACCCGCAAGATGACTGTCGAGCGTCACGATCACCACCCGCATGGGGGCCGTTTCAGCGGCTGTAATAGGCTTTTGCATCATACAACGTCTCGATGGTGATGGTTGCAAGGCCGCGTTCCGTGGCGAAGCGCTCGGTGTTACGCCGCGCCTTGCCGCGCACGAAGAAGGGGATCTTGGACAGCTCGCGCTCAGCCTCCGCCGTCCACCCTGCGGCGACGGGGGCAAGCCCGACATCGATGGTGGAGGGGACGGCGGCAGGCGGCGGGGCAACGTCAGCAGGAGGAAGGCTGGCCTTGCCCAAATTTGACTGGCCCAAATTCGAATGGCCCAAATTCGTCTGGCCCAAACTCGACTGGCCCAAGTTCGAACGGCCCAGATTCGAATGGCCCAAGTGCGAGGGGCCAGACGCGTCATTGAACTCGAAATCCTCGCGGAACATTCCGAGCAAATGTTCTTCCAGACCCATCATCAGCGGATGGACCCAGGTGTCGAACAGTACGTTTGCACCCTCGAAGCCCATCTGCGGGGCGTAGCGCGCCGGGAAATCCTGCACATGGACGGGAGCGGAAATCACGGCACAGGGCACACCCAGCCGCTTTGCGATATGGCGCTCCATCTGCGTGCCTAGAACAAGTTCGGGCTGCAGGTCGCGCACGGCCTGCTCGACCGCGAGATAGTCGTCGGTAATCAGGGCCTCCACGCCATAATGTGACGCCGCAGCACGCACCTCACGAGCAAATTCACGCGAGTAGGTGCCAAGACCCACGACCTTGAACGCGAGTTCCTCGTGCGCCACCCGGGCGGCTGCGATCGCATGGGTCGCATCAGCAAAGATGAATACGCGCTTGCCCGTCAGATATGTGGAATCGACGCTGCGCGAATACCATGGCAGCCGCGATCCCGGCCGATTGAGGACCGGATCAGGATCCACGCCAGCGATCTGCGCGACTTCTGCGATGAAATCCCGTGTCGCGCCGACACCAATCGGCACCACCTTGGTCCACGGCTGAGAGAACGTGCGCTCCAGCCATTGCGCCGCGACGGCAGCAATCTCAGGATAGAGCACCACATTGAAGTCGGCGTCGGGCAACCGCATGATGTCCGAAGGGCGGGCCCCCATCGGGGCGACAACCCGCACCTCGATCCCCAGTTCTGATAGAAGCCCCTTGATCTCGGTGATGTCGTCCCGATGCCGGAAGCCCAGCGCGGTGGGGCCAAGAATATTGCACGATGGCCGGACACCCGCCGCGCGGGCAAGCCGCGGCTGGCCATGTGTCACGCTTGCGGCGCCGGTTGCCGGACCTTGCCCGGCGAAGGCGCGCACCAGACGATAGAATGTCTCGGATGCGCCCCAGTTCTCTTTCTTCTGATAGGCTGGCAGTTCGAGCGGCACAACGGGACACGGCAGGTTGAGCGCCTGCGCCAGTCCTCCCGGATCATCTTGGATGAGCTCTGCGGTGCAGGATGCGCCAACGATCATGGCCTCGGGCTGGAACCGCTCGTAGGCCGCGCGGGCGGCGTCTTTGAAGATTGCCGCCGTATCGCCACCCAGATCGCGCGCCTGGAAGGTTGTGTATGTGACCGGCGGGCGCGCCGAGCGGCGCTCGATCATTGTGAAAAGGAGATCGGCATACGTGTCGCCCTGCGGAGCGTGAAGCACGTAGTGCAGGCGGTCCATGGCGGTGGCGATCCGCATCGCACCGATGTGGGGAGGGCCCTCATATGTCCAAAGCGTGAGCTGCATCGCCTCACACCCCCAGACTTGTTCGCCGCACGAGCGGGCGGGCGAAAAGTTCAGCCAGATCGCCAGCCTGCTCGTAGCCCTGAATGGGCGTGAACAGGAGTTCGATCGACCATTTCGTGGTCAGCCCCTCATCCTCGAGCGGATTTGCAAGGCCAAGTCCGCAAACGACGAGATCGGGGCGAGCGGCCCGGCAGCGATCAAGCTGCATTTCGACGTCCTGGCCCTCACTGAGGAGTGTCTCTTCAGGGAGTTGTTCGATCTCCACCGCCATCTGCTGGCGATTGAGGTAGGGGGTGCCAACCTCGATCGGACGCATTCCGATCTCGCGCGTAAGGAAGCGGGCAAGCGGGATTTCGAGTTGGCTGTCGGGAAAGAAGAAGATGCTCTTGCCGGAAAGGCGGAATTTCTGTGCTGCGATCGCCTCCGCCGCGCGCGCGCGGGCGGGTGCGGTCACGTCCAGGAACCGCTGTGCAGGAACGCCCCATGCCTCGGCCGCGGTCTGGAGCCAGCGCGTCGTTCCCTCTGATCCGAGAGGAAACGGTGCGGTCAGGAGACGTGCACCGCGCTCACCCAGAAGACGAGACGTTTCCGTCAGGAACGGTTGCGCGAGCAGCACGCGGGTGTTCGGACCGATCGGGGGAAGATCGTTCGCACGGCGCGGCGGAAGGAAGTGGATCGGCGCGATCCCGAGTTGATCGAAGATGCGGCGGAATTGGTCC
>CAZZPH010000007.1:17166-22993 GCA_964655725.1 uncultured Hyphomicrobium sp. | reverse complement strand
CGCCGCCGGTAATGAAGATGTACCGTTGCATGGAGTCCGAGCCTTACATGAGCCCCTCCGCGATTCGAAGCGTCGATGACGCCGCATCCACAGGGACGTTCGAGGTGAGGGTGGGCCCGCCCGGCACTCAGGTCGACCGGATCGGACCCCGCAATAACGTCACAACGCGCCCGATCAGGTTACCGCAGCTTGTCGAGGATGCCGCCGCGAGGAGCATCCCCGCTGGGGCTGGCGGGCTCAGAGGAGGGTTGCGTTGACGTTGCCGGAGCGGTCGTGGTGGCCGGCGCGCGATCCAGCACCGAGCCTTGAGGAGAGCGCTGCGAAATGATCGTCAGCAGCAGACTTGTTGTGAAAAACGCCGCAGCCAGCGTTGCTGTCGCTCGCGTCATAACGTTGGCGCGCCCCCGGCCGGCCATCATGCCGCCGCCGCCGCCGCCAATGCCCAGCGCGCCACCCTCCGATTTCTGGATGAGCACGATAAAAACCATCGCGGCAGCGATCATCAGATGAATAACGAGCAAGACGGTGGACATTGTTCAGGACGCTCCTGGGGTTCTTCGGCCAGCCTTCTAGCCGAGTTTTGCCTCGCCCGCCAGTCCGGCAAGACGTTGCGCGGTCCTGGCTCCAGGACATGGTGCCAGCGATGCCGTGTCGGCACATGTGACCCGGCCTCGCCCGCATGCGGCCCCGATCAATCTAACCTCGAAGAGTGATGCCCATTCAATCGGGACGAGAGCGGAGCATCGCTTGCAGCCAGGGGCCGGGCCCTAGGGACTGAGGCTCCAGCCAGACCCTTCGGACGAAGCTCCTCCCGGGGTGGCATGCTGGTAATCGATCCCGCCCGAGTACGGCGCCGGCGGGACGTAGGCATCATTTACTTTCGGCTTTTTGTCGACTGGCTTCTGGGCCGGCTTCTGGACAGCCTTCTCGGCAGGCCGCTCGGCAGGTTTCTGGGCCGGCTGATCGGGAGGGCCCGGCACGGGCTGCTCGGCGGCCTGCCCACCTGACAGTCGCGCCGGCTTGGGGACGGGCAACGGAATTGTCGCGTCGATCACGGGCGTTTGCCCCTTACCAGCGCCTGGACCAGCTTTTTCAGTTTCAGGAGGCTTGGGACGTGGGCAGCGGAAAAGTAGCTGCTCTTCGAATTCGATCCAGCGCGCGATGTCCTTGAGCCGGTCGCGGGACAGGTTGTCGCGACCCCACGCGGCTCCGCGCTCAATATCCTCCCGCACACCTGCGGCTGTCAGCGCGGACTGCTCGACACGCACACGCTCACACTCTTCAGCCTGCAACGGTGCTGCGGCCGCCGGCGATATAGAGACGGAAAGGCCGATGAGGGCGATCACGGGAACCGAAGTCCGCCAGTTGCGTTCGATCATGGTCATCCTCGACTGCGCCCGCAGCATATGCCCTCAAACACTTGCCCGGCGCAACCTCACCCCGGCTGCAATCACACGCGAAAATGCCACAACGCGCAACGCGGATACTTGGGCAGAGATCCGCGGCGCGATGATCAGATCCCATAGGCGCTGATGATACCGAGAAAATCAGCGGCTTTCAGGCTGGCACCCCCGACCAGCGCTCCATCCACGTTTCGTACGGCCATCAACTCCACGGCATTCTGCGGCTTCACCGATCCTCCATACAGGAGGCGAAACTTGCCACCCTCGTCGCCGAATCTGTCCTCCAGCCTGCTCCGGATCACTGCGTGCACCTCGCTCACATCCTCAATCGTTGGCGTAAGGCCCGTGCCGATCGCCCACACTGGCTCATAGGCAACTACGGTGTTGGCAGCATTGGAACCATCCCCCAGAGATTGCTCGAGTTGCCGGCACACGACATCGAGCGTTTGCCCCGCCCGGCGCTGGCCCGCCGTTTCCCCGATGCACACGATCGCCGTGAGGCCGGCGCGATGCACCGCCGCTTGCTTCTCGCGAACCTGCGCATCCCTCTCGCCGTGATCGCACCGTCGTTCGGAATGGCCGACGATAACGGCGCTCGCCCCCGCGTCCGCCAGCATTTCAGCCGATATGTCGCCCGTGTGGGCACCTGCGGCCGCGACATGGCAATCCTGCGCCCCGACGCCCACAGCGGCGCCCTTGAGAGCCTCGGCCATGATCATCACGAGCGTCGCAGGCGGGCACAGCAGAACGTCCGGCCCCTGCCCCGGCACTCTGCTCTCCAGCGCTTTGGCAACGGCAGCAGCTTCCATCAGTCCGGATTTGAGGCCATTCATTTTCCAGTTTCCCGCGACCAACGGCCTCGGCTTCGACCCCGTGTCCGGCATGGCGTTCCACTCCCTCTGATGTCCCTTCGGGCGGCTCCCCATGCGCCACCCCTTGCTTTCACGTTCCGGGTGGGCTTCATATCACGCAGATCGCCTGCGTCACGTGCGGGCTTTCATGATTTCAATCCCGCCGGCGTCAAGCGACCACCGAGCCCCGAACGGGCTCATTCGCCCTGCCGCCGCGGCCAACTGGACGTGCCTAGCTCATGCTCGAGGCTCTACGACGAGGCGCCACAGGACTGGTGGCGAAGTTCTTTCTGGGAATCCTGATCCTCAGCTTCGCCGTCTGGGGCATTGCGGATGTGTTCCGGGGATGGGGGCAGGGAGCCGTTGCCACTGTCGGTGAGGCTGAGATCTCAACGTCGGAGTTCGACCGCGCACTCAGGACCGAACTCGATACCTTGTCCCAGGAAGCCCAGCGCCGCATCACGATCGAGGATGCTCGTCAGCAAGGCTACGACAGGCTCATTCTGTCCAAACTGATCGGCCAGGCCGCTTTGCGCGCTCACGGCGATGAACTGGGGCTTGGGCTGTCCGACGCGGACGTCGTGGCCCGCCTGACCGCGGACCCGGATTTTGCAGGGCCCGACGGCAAGTTCTCACGGCAGGGATTCTCTGGCCTTCTCTCACGCATGGGCGTCTCTGAGGCGAGATTCCTCGAGATGAGGCGCGATGACGACCTGCGCCGCCACTTTTCCAGCGCCATTCTTTCTGCGACCGTGATGCCGCCCGCACTCATCACCATCGCGAACGCTTACGAGAACGAGACACGCACCATCGACTTCTTCCGCATCGATGCCGCGAAAGTCGCGTCCGTCCCCGACCCCGACGACACGAAACTGCAGGCGCATTACGAAGCCAACACAGCGCAGTTCATGACGCCGGAATACCGCAGCTACACCGCGATCGTCGCGACGGTGGACGCCCTCAAGGCCGAAGTCGAAATCAGCGACGACGAACTCAAAACCACTTATGAAGCACAAAAAGACAGGTACGACACACCCGAGCGGCGCCGCATCCAGCAGATCCCCTTTAAGGACAAGGCAGCAGCATCTGCCGCCCGCGAAGCCATCGAGAAGGGCGAGAAGAACTTCATGGAGGTGGCCAAGGAGCAGGGCGCCACGGAGAGTGACGTCAATCTCGGCATGCTTGCCAAGAGCCAGCTCATCGATCCCAACATCGCCGAAGCGGTCTTCAAGCTGGAGCGCGATGCTCTGTCTGATGTCATCGATGGCCGCTTCAGCACCGTGCTGGTGCGCGTCATTGAAATCGAACCGGGCCGCGTCAGCTCATTTGAGGATTCGAAAACGAAGGTGCGCGACGAACTGGCTCTGACGCGCGCCAACTTGCTCTTGCAGGAACGCGCCGATCTCGTCGAGGAGGCGCGCAACGCTGGAAAGACCCCCAAAGAGATCGCCGAAAGTCTCAAGCTCACCTTCCATGACATCCCCGCGAGCGACGAGGACAATAAGACACCTGATGGAACAACGGCGCTCGACGTCCCAACCCCTGAGCGCGTCACCCGTATGGTGTTCCGCACCGAGCCTGGAACGGAGACCGAGCCCGTCGAAATTGGTTCAGACGGGTATGCCTGGATCGACGTCAGGTCCGCCGACGAGCCCAAGCAGAAGCCCTTCGAGGCGGTGAAAGCCGAGGTCAAGACCTCCTTCATCGATCAGGAGCGGGCACGTCTCGTCAAGGAAGCAGCCGACAAGTTCGTCGAGCGCGTGACGTCGGGCGAGGACTTCGCCAAGATCGCCGAAGACGCCGGTGGCACACCCGATACGCTGGAAGACATCAAGCGCAACATGTCGCCACCCGGGTTGACGCAAGACGCGGTCCGCGTTGCCTTCACGCTGCCACTCAACGGCGCGGCATCAGCACTCACCGTCGATCGTGGAACGCGCACGGTCATGAAGACCGTCAAGATAACGCCCGCACCTGAGCCAACGCCCAGCGACAAGGAGAAGCTCGTGTCGAACCTCCAGCAGGATCTGCAGAACGACATGCTCATCGCCTACGTCACGGCGCTGCAAGACAAAATGGGCGTGACGATCAACGACGACGAGGTCCGGCGTGTCACGGGGGCCGATGTCACCCCATAGTCTTGCCCAACGGCCCATAGGGAGGCCAGACGCGGCGTGAGCAGGCATAAGCCCAAGGGCACGGGAGCTGAGACACTCCCCGAGTTCGACGTTTTCCGGCAGACCTTTGACAAGGGCCGGCCGCAGGTCGTCTACACGCGCCTCGTCGCGGATCTCGAGACGCCCGTCTCCGCCTATCTGAAGCTGGCGTCCCACGCGCCTATGAGCCTTCTGCTGGAATCGGTGGAGGGAGGGGCGACACGAGGGCGTTATTCCATCATCGCTTTCAACCCCGATCTGGTCTGGCGCGCATTCGGGGATCGCGCCGAAGTCTCAACCAAGCCGTCGGCAAGCCCGCGCCGTTTCAAGGCCGAAAGCCTGCCCGCGCTCCAATCGCTGCGCGCCCTCCTGGCCGCCTCCCGCATCGACCTGCCCGACGGTCTGCCGCCGATGGCTGCCGGTGTGTTCGGCTACATGGGCTACGATACGGTGCGCCTCGTCGAGCGATTGCCCACCGTGAAGCCGGATGATCTCGGCGTACCCGACAGCATCCTGATCCGTCCCACCGTCGTCGTGGTGTTCGACAACGTGAAGGACGAAATGCTGCTCGTCACTCCCGTCCGTCCACGCGATGGCGACACCGCCGACAAAGCCTACAAATCAGCACGCCGGCGCCTCAGCGATGCTGTGGACCTTCTCGACAAGCCGATTTCACATCCCCCCCTCACGAAGGCAGGAAGCCTGAAGCCGTCCGTGCCGCGATCCAACACCAAGGAGCGCCGCTATCTGGACATGGTGGAGAAAGCCAAGGAGTACATCCGCGCCGGCGATATCTTCCAGGTCGTCCTGTCACAGCGCTTCTCCATGCCGTTCGCGCTGTCGTCATTCGCGCTCTATCGCTCCTTGCGGCGCACCAATCCCTCCCCCTTCCTCTTTCATCTCGATCTGGGAGATTTTGCGCTCGTGGGCTCGAGCCCCGAAATCCTCGTGCGGGTTCGCGATGGCAACGTTACGATCCGCCCGATCGCGGGAACAGCGCGACGGGGCGCGGATACTGCGGAGGACACAGCACTCGCGGACGCCCTGCTGGCGGACCCCAAGGAGCGCGCCGAGCACCTGATGCTGCTCGATCTGGGACGCAACGACGTCGGGCGCGTGGCCGACGTGGGTACGGTCAAAGTTACGGACCGCTTCGTTATCGAACGCTACAGCCACGTGATGCACATCGTCTCCAACGTGGTTGGCAAACTCGACCGCAACAGGGATTGCATCGATGCGCTGATGGCGGGTTTTCCGGCTGGCACCGTATCAGGCGCACCCAAAGTGCGCGCCATGGAAATCATCGACGAGTTGGAGGTGGCCAAGCGCGGCCCGTATGCGGGATGTGTGGGATACTTCACCGCCGACGGCGAAATGGACACCTGCATCGTCCTACGCACCGCTCTTGTCAAAGACC
>CAZZPH010000007.1:0-17156 GCA_964655725.1 uncultured Hyphomicrobium sp. | reverse complement strand
GGGCATCGTCTTCGACAGCGTGCCCCAGAACGAGCAGCAGGAATGCATCAACAAGGCTCGCGCCGTCATCCGCGCTGCCGAGGACGCGGTGCAATTCGCAACACAGCGCCGTGGCGGCACGTTGCGCATTCCCTCCGCCAAGCCAGCCCGTCCCGCTGGTACGGCGTCATCGTCTTCAAAATAGGGATGTCGCCGTGTTGACCCTCATCCTGCTCCGGCACGCCAAGTCGAGTTGGGATACTCCCGGCGAGGACGATTTCGCGCGCGGCCTGGCTCCGCGCGGACGCGCGGCCGCCCCGCGGATGGGTGAGGAAATGCGCCGGCTGTCTCTTAAGCCTCACACTGTTCTGTGTTCCCCGGCCGTGCGGACACGCGATACGCTGGCCCTCGTCCTGCCGTATCTCGATCCCGCACCCGCCAACGTCCACTTCGAGGACGATCTCTACCTTGCATCGGGGCAGCGCATCCACGACCGGCTGCGGCGGCTGGCGAACGATTGTCCGGCCGCGCTCGTCATCGGCCACAACCCAGGGCTCCACAACCTGGCCCTGACACTGGCAGAACCCAGCGATGACCCTCGCCTCTCAGCCATGCGCGACAAGTTCCCCACGGCCGCTCTGGCTGTATTTACGTTCCAGACGCCGGAATGGCGCCAGATCAAGCCGCAGACCGGGCGCCTCGTCCACTTTGCCACGCCGCGCGGGTTGAGAGACGCGTGATGAGCAGATAGGCTCGGCGCATCTGAAATCCGGCGGGTGGCGAATGTCGCGCCGTCAACGAACCCCATAGCCCAACAACCAGGACCTCTATGCTCCTTCTCATCGATAACTACGACAGCTTCACCTACAATCTCGTTCACTTCCTGGGCGAGCTCGGGGCCGCGTGCGAGGTCCATCGCAATGATACGATCTCGACCGCGGAGGTTATGAAGAAAAGACCCAAGGCCATCGTGCTTTCGCCAGGACCCTGCACGCCAAACGAAGCCGGCATCTGCCTCGACCTCATTGCGACGGCCGGACCCGAAATCCCGATCCTTGGCGTGTGTCTTGGCCATCAGTCCATCGGTCAGGTCTATGGCGGCAAGGTTGTGCGCGCGCCAGTACCACTGCACGGCAAACTCTCGACCATCCGCCATTCCGGCAAGAGTGTCTTCAAGGGATTGCCCGAGACATTCGTGGTGACACGCTATCATTCACTGATCGTGGAACGCTCAAGCCTGCCCGGCGTCCTCGACATCACAGCCCAGACCGAGGATGAGATCATCATGGGCCTGATGCATAAAACCCATCCCGTTCACGGCGTCCAATTCCACCCCGAAAGCATCGCCTCCGAACAGGGGCATGAACTGCTTGCGAACTTCCTCCAGCTGGCGGGGCTTCCAACACGCCGGCGCACTTCGGCTGGCGTGCGGCCTGCCGCGTAACCAGGAGTGCGTCCATCATGACCGCGGATGCGGCCGATTTCGACATCAAAGCTGCTCTCACGCGCATCGCCGAGGGGCAGACTCTGAGTGCAGCCGAGAGCTTCATGGCCGTCGATGCGATGACCGCAGGCAAGGCGAGCCCGGCTCAAATGGCAGCCTTTCTGATGGGCCTGCGCATGCGCGGCGAAACAGTGGATGAGATCGCAGGCGCCGCCCAGCTGTTGCGGGAACGTATGATCACCGTCTACGCCCCGCCCGATGCCATCGACATCGTGGGCACCGGCGGCGACGGCCTCAAGACCTACAACATCTCGACCTGCGCGGCGTTCGTCGCAGCTGGTGCCGGTGTGCCGGTCGCCAAGCATGGCAATCGCTCGGTCTCTTCGCTCTCGGGCGCATCCGATGTGCTGACAGCCCTGGGCGTCAAGATTGATCTTGCTCCCGCACAGATCGCGTCGGCCATCACCGAGGCCGGTGTCGGCTTCCTCTGGGCGCCCATGCATCACGCAGCGATGAAGGTGTGGGCCCCGATCCGCGCCGACCTTGGCCTTCGCACGATGTTCAATCTCTTGGGGCCTCTGGTGAACCCCGCGCGCGTCACGCGGCTGGTGGTCGGCGTCTTCGATGAGCGATGGGTCGAACCGATCGCGCGTGTCCTGGGACAACTTGGGACGTCGCACTGCTGGGTCGTGCATGGCCGCGATGGACTGGACGAACTTTCGACCACCGGCCCGACGCGTGTCGCCGAATGGAAGGACGCCCACTTGAGATCGTTCGACGTCACGCCCGAGGACGCGGGGATCGCACGCGCTAATCTCGATGACCTGAAGGGTGGGGATGCGCAAGCGAATGCCGCAGCACTGCGCGCCGTTCTCGCCGGCGCGCCCGGTGCTTATCGCGATATCGTCGTGATGAATACAGCCGCCGCCCTGATCGTGGCCGGCAAGGCCACCACGCTCGCGCAAGGTGCAACGCTTGCCCGGCAATCGATCGACAGCGGTGCCGCGCAGCAGGCGCTCACACGGCTGGTCGCAGTATCGAACACAGCGGCCGGCTGAACGGCCCCACCCTGGCGCAGCGACCGGAACGGGCCGGCAATCACCGGAAAGTCCCATGAACGGCAGATAAACGTCAGGTTCAAAGTGGGTTCAGGCGACCTCCCCTAAAACATCACTCATACCGGACGGCATGGCGCCGATCGGGAGATGATCAGGGAGAAGCCCCATGAAGAAGTTCGCAATCGCCGCTACCGCTTTCGCCGCTCTGATGGCCACGGGCCTCAGCGCCGCTCAGGCTGGATCGAAGGTTATCGTCCAGCAGTACGGTTACGGCAACGGCACCGCCATCGGCCAGGCCGGCGTAAAGAACCGCGTTCACACGTACCAGCGTGGTGGTTACAACGTCGTCCGCTCGTGGCAGGCCGGCGCACGCAACGACGCCGTCGTCGGTCAGCAGGGCAGGCGCAACTCTGCCGCGGTCCAGCAGTCCGGCAGCCGGAATATCGCCGGTGTGGCGCAGTTCGGCAACAACAACAAGGCTTCCACGAGCCAGTCGGGCTCGGGTAACGCCTCTGCCGTGATCCAGCTTGGCAACAACAAGAATGCCAGCGTCACCCAGGCCGGCAGGAACAACACCTCCGTCATCATCCAGGGCGGCTGGTAAATCTGAACGGTCAACGTGCAGACAGCGGAGAGGCAGCACGCCTCTCCGCAGGACGCCAAGGAGGACGCCATGTCCATGATGTTGTTCAAGGCCGGCGGCGCCGGTGCAGCCGCCATCGCACTTCTGGGGTTGATGGCCCCGGCCCACGATGCGGGCGCCGCCCCGAATGGCGTCTCCTGCGAAATCAGAATGGTCAAGCGCGCAAGCGGCGTGGAACTGACAGCCCTCGTCCACGCGGCGAAGGCGACAAACGGAACCTACAGCTTCCGTGTCAGCCAGAACGGAAGTTCCGGATCCTCGCTCATTGATCAGGGCGGTGCATTCGTGCTCGGCGCTGGTCAAAGCGACATTGTCGGCGAAGCCACTCTGGGCAATGCAAAAGGGGTGCAGGCCCGCCTGTCGGTCACAACCGCGGACGGCACCACCACCTTCTGCAAACGCTGACCGGTTCACTATCACCCGCCGCTCGACGTGAGCGGCGGGTCCGCGTGCGGGCGGTGCCTAGTTCCTCCAATTCGCCAGAACGCCCGCGTCTGAGTTGTAGCAGGCCGCCGGTCTGACCCGCGGTCATTCGCCATCTTTGAGCCATCTGACTGGCAAGCCGGCGGCCGAGAGGTTAGTCTGGTGGCCATGTCCGACATCCTAGAGAAAATCACCCGCTACAAGCTTGACGAGGTTGCCGCCGCTAAATCGCGCCGGCCGCTTCAGGTCCAGGCGGAATACGCACGTTCCGCCGCGCCCGTCCGCCCCTTCACTGGGGCGATCCGCGCTGCGATAGCCCGCGGAGAGGCGGCACTCATTGCCGAAATCAAAAAAGCGTCTCCCTCCAAGGGGCTGATCCGCGCGGACTTCGATCCGGCGGCACTTGCGCGCGCCTATGAGGCGGGCGGAGCGACGTGCCTTTCGGTTCTCACCGATGCGCCGTCCTTTCAAGGCGCTCCAGATTATCTGATCGCCGCTCGCAAAGCCGCTTCGCTTCCCGTCCTGCGCAAGGATTTCATGGTCGATCCTTATCAGGTCGTCGAAGCGCGCGCGTGGGGCGCGGACTGCATCCTGATCATCCTGGCCGAAGTCGACGATGCACTGGCAGGCGAACTTCTATCCGCCGCGAATGATTGGGGCATGGACGCCATCATCGAGGTCCATGACGATCATGAGCTCGACCGTGCTCTCGCCCTGCCCTGCACGCTCATCGGCATCAACAACAGAAACCTGAAGACCTTTGAGACAACACTTGCGACGACCGAGCGACTGGCCCCGCGCGTGCCGGAGGACCGCATCGTCATTGGTGAAAGTGGTATCTCCACATCTGCAGATGTTGCGCGCCTCCAGAAAACTGGAGTTAGAACCTTTCTGGTCGGCGAAAGCCTCATGCGCGAGACAGACGTGACGGCCGCCACGCGCCGGCTGCTCCAGAAGGGGGCAGCATGAGCAGGTTATCGCACCTCAACGAAAAAGGTGAGGCCCACATGGTCGACGTGTCGGCCAAGGCGATCACGGAGCGCGTGGCGCGAGCGCAAGGCCAGGTGATCATGACCGCCGATACGCTGGCGCTCATCGAAACCGGCACCGCCAAGAAAGGTGACGTCCTGGCCACCGCGCGCATCGCGGGGATCATGGCCGCCAAACGCACGCACGACCTGATCCCGCTCTGCCACCCGCTCGCCATCACGAAGGTCACGATTGATTTCGAGCACCTGGATGAGCCCCGCGGCCTCAAGGTCACCGCCGAAGTCAAAGTCACCGGACAGACGGGTGTGGAAATGGAGGCGCTGACGGCGGTTTCAGTCGCCTGCCTCACCATCTACGACATGCTGAAAGCGGTCGATAAAGGCATGATCATCACGGACATCGGGCTTCTTGAGAAAACGGGCGGGCGCTCAGGCACGTGGCGCGCAAGCACATGGCGCTCAGACACGTCGCCCGCGGGCGAAACGCCAGGATCCTGACGGCATGAGCCTCATCACCGTCGACGAGGCGCTGTCCCGTATCCTCTCAGGCGTCGAGCCAACGGAGCGGATCGATGTGCCTCTTCTCGACGCAGCTGGGCGGATACTTGCTGCCGGTCTTGCCGCTCGCCTGACACAGCCTCCCTTCGATGCTTCGGCGATGGACGGCTATGCCGTCCGATCCGCCGACGTCGCCCACCTTCCCGCACGCCTCGACATTATCGGCCAGTCGCGCGCGGGAGAGCGTTGCACGCGCACCGTCGAGCCAGGTCAGTGCGCGCGCATTTTCACCGGCGCTCCGGTTCCCGCGGGAGCTGATGCCATCGTCATTCAAGAGAACACGCACACCGCCGGGACCACGGTCATCGTCCGGGAGGGAACCCCCGACCCCGCCCACATCCGGCGTCGCGGAGGAGACTTCAACGCCGGGGATGTTCTCCTCGACCCCGGTCTGCGGCTCGATGCCCGCGCGCTGACGCTGGCCGCCGCGATGGGTCATGCCACTTTGCCCGTGCGGCGCAAGCCCGTCGTTGCGCTCATCGCAACCGGCGATGAACTGGTAGAACCTGGCAACGAACGGCACGATGACCAGATCATGTCCTCCAATACCTATGGGCTGGCCGCTCTCGTCGCTGCAGCCGGAGGCGAACCGCGCCATCTGGGCATCGCCCGCGACACACGAACGGCACTCGAGGAGAAGTTCGAGGCGGCCGCAGGGGCCGATGTGCTCGTCACGACGGGAGGAGCCTCTGTCGGGGATCACGACCTTGTGGCCCCCGCTCTTGCCGCGCGCGGCATCACGCTCGACTTCTGGAAAATCGCGATGCGGCCGGGCAAACCGATGCTGTTTGGACACCTCGGTCCCCAGCGCGTTCTCGGACTGCCCGGCAATCCTGTCTCGGCCCTCATCTGCGGGCGGGTCTTTGTGGTACCGCTCATTTGGGCACTACTGGGGGTCGCACCCGCCGCATCACAGCAAATGCGCGCGCGCCTCACTGAGCCCTTGCCCGCCAATGGACCCCGTCGCCACTACATGCGCGCCATGCTCGGCCGCGGCGCCGATGGCTTCAATACTGTGACGCCCGTTGCCTCCCAGGACAGCTCCCTGATGGCGCCACTTGCCGCCGCCGACGTCCTGATCATGCGCGAAATCGATGCTGAGGCGATCTCTGCAGACACCGAGATCGATGTTATAGCGATGGATTTCTAACGCGCCGTCAGCGGTAAAGATCGGCCCGCGTTGGTGGCAGCGGTGAGGGACGCTTGGCGCTCTTGGTCGCCACGGTCTGGAAAATGCGCAGCGTGCCGCGAGTAAAAGCCAGCGAAACTCCGGCCAGATACACGACCCAGATCCGGTACTTCTCCTCGCCTATGGCTTCGATCGCCTCGTCGCGGCGCGCCGTCAGGCGCTCGCACCAAGCCCGTGTCGTTCGCGCGTAATGCTCGCGCCACGCCTCCACATCGCAGACTTCGAACCCTGCGATTTCCATCGCCTGGATCGAGTGCCCAATGTCGTCCAGTTCGCCACCAGGAAAAATATAGCGCTGAATCGCTTTTTTCTCAGGGCGGCGGCGGCGTGGCATCCAGCGCGAACGGCTCGCCTTGCCCGCAATGGCGTGGTTGAGAAACACGCCGTCCTCGTTCAACAGCGAACGGACCTTGCGCATATAGGCTGGAATGTTCTTGAGGCCGATATGTTCGTACATGCCGATGGAGGCGATTTTGTCGAACCGGCCTTCGACCTCCATGTAATCCCGCAGTTCCAGAGTCACGAGATTCTCCAGGCCGAGACGGCGCACCTTCTCACGCGCAAATGCTAGCTGGCGCTCCGAGAGCGTGACGCCGTGTGCCTTCACACCGTAGTTTCTGGCCGCGTGACACACCAGCCCGCCCCAACCGCACCCGATATCGAGCATGGTTTCGCCGGGCTTCAGGCGCAGTTTGCGGCAGATCATATCCAGTTTGTCGATCTGCGCCTGCTCCACGCCATTCGACCAGTCCGTGTAATAGGCACACGAGTAGACCATCTCGGGATCGAGCCAGAGCTGATAGAACTCGTTGGACAGGTCGTAATGAAACTGAATGAAGGCCTTGTTGTCCGCGCGCTGACGGAACCGGCCGGTCTCATCGCCCGAGAAGATGCCCGTGTGGTCGGTCGGATCGGGCGAGACCCGCAAGAACGGCGCCAGCGCCTTGAGAACACGCGCCTTGGGCAACCCGCGCAGAGAGGATCTGCGGCCCTCCCCATACATCTGCATGCCGAAATCGACGAGCGTCCCACCGGTGAAATCGATGCGCTTGGCGATGTAATGCTGGATGAAGCGATCAAGGCTCGGCCAGCGGACCAGGGATGCGATGACGCCAGGATCGGCGATGATGATTTCAAAGGGCCCACGCGCGTTGCTGCCGAGCGGCACGCGCGTACCATCCCAGAGCCGGACGTGGGCATCCAGATCGAGTTCATCGGCCACCATGCCGATCACGCGGCGCGCAGCTTCGATCAGTCGGGCATCCTTATCGGTCGGCATCAGCGCTCCATCACTGTTTTGGAGGCGCGAGCCTACGACGTCTGGCGCGCACTTTCCATGATCGCCGCAACGCCCATCCCGCCGGCCGTGCAGACAGAGATCAGGCCGCGGCCACCGTGCGTGGCGAGCAGCTTGGACAAATTGGCAACGATGCGCGCGCCCGTCGCCGCGAACGGATGCCCCACCGCGATGGACGAGCCCTTGATGTTCAACTTCGACCGGTCGATGGCGCCCAGCGGCGCATCCTTGCCCATGTGCTGTTTGCAGTAAGCGGCATCTTCCCAGGCCTTCAGTGTCGCGAGAACCTGGGCGGCGAAGGCCTCATGAATTTCGTAGAAATCGAAATCCTGCAGCGTGAGCCCTGCCCGGTCGAGCATCTTCGAAACGGCGATCGTGGGCGCCATCAGCAGGCCATCGCCCGCCGGAAAATTGTTCGACCAGTGCTGGCCGTAGGTCAGATACGCAGCAATGGGAAGCCCGCGGGCCCGGGCCCAATCTTCGCTCGCCAGAAGGGCTGCCGCGGCGCCATCCGTCAACGGGGTTGAGTTGGCGGCCGTCAGGGTCCCCTTCTCGGACTTGTCGAAGGCAGTTTTGAGTTCAGCGAGCTTGTCGAGATTGATGTCGGGCCTGAGGTTGTTGTCGCGGAAGACACCCGAGCAAGGAACGATGAGGTCATCCATCCAGCCCTCTGCATAGGCGGCGGCCGCCTTCTTGTGGCTTTCGTAGGCGAACAGATCCTGCTCCGCGCGCGTAATCCCCCACTCCTGCGCCATCAGTTCACAGTGCTGGCCCATCCCGAGCCCGGTGCGCGGCTCATTGACCATAGGCGGTTGCGGCGTGAGCTCGCCCGGCGAAAACCCCTTGAAGACGCGCATCTTGTCCATGCTGGTCTTCTGCTGGCCGAGTTCGACGAGGCGCTTGGAGAATTTCTTGGAGAAGACGATCGGAGCATCCGAGGTGGTGTCGGAGCCAACAGCAATGGCGCACTCGATCTCGCCGGATGCGATCTTGGCTGCGCTGCCGAGTGCCGCTTGCAGCGATGTCCCGCAGGCCTGCTGCATGGTAACGCCTGGCGTGGAGGGCGCAAGCCGTGTTCCCAGCACGCTCTCTCGCGTCAGATTGAAATCACGCGAATGCGTGACGACCGCGCCACCAACGACCTCATCCACATGCTGGCCTTTCAGGCCGTAACGATCGACGAGGCCGTCGAGTGCCGCCGTCATCATGTCCTGATTGGACAGATCCGCGTAGAGCGTGTTGGAGCGGCAGAACGGGATGCGCCCCCCGCCGATCACTGCCACGCGCCTCAGCTGTCTCGTCATTGCCGCCTCCGGATATGCTGATACGACCCTGCGCCCCTCGCTCACGCCGATGCGCTGCTTGCCGGTCCGCCCTTGGTCTCGCTGGCCTTGAAGTGCAGCGGCCCGCCGCGGAACGGAGCAAAACCGGTTCCGAAGATCATGCCCGCATCGACGAGGTCGGCGTTCGCCACGACACCTTCATCCAGGCTCTTTTGCGCTTCCTCGATGATCGGACCGATAATCTGACGGCCAAGCGTTTCCAGTTCCGATTTGGAAAACTCAGTCTTGGAGGTCTGCGGCTTGCCATCGGCCCATTTGTAGAAACCCTCGCCCGTTTTCTTCCCAAGCTTGCCGGCCGCCACCAGCCGCTCAAGTTGAGAGCCCTCCGCCCCCTTGCCGAGAATCTTGGCGACATGTGCGCAAACATCCAGACCGACATTGTCGGCAAGCTCAATCGGACCCATGGGCATTCCGAATGCGCGCACCGCAGCGTCAATCTTCTCCTTGTCCTCGCCCATCTCCAGACGCGCCATCGCGGCGAACATATACGGCGTCAGCACCTTGTTGACGAGGAAACCGGGAACGTCCTTGGTAATGAGCGGGAACTTGTCGATCTGGGTGACGAAGGCAGCACCCTTCTGGACCTCCTCCTCGCGCGTCGCATCACCCTTGACCACCTCGACGAGCGGCATCTGGGGCACGGGCGAAAAGAAGTGAAGGCCAATCAGCCGGCCGGGATCTTTCATCGTCGCGGAGATGTCGGCGAGCTTGAGGGAGGAGGTGTTGGTGGCCAGGACGGCGCCCGGCTTCAACCGGGACTCGATTTCAGCAAACAGGCTTTGCTTGATGTCCAGCCGCTCGACGACCGCCTCGATCACGACGTCGGCACGCGCGACGCCCTCCCCCTTGGGATCGGCCATGAGTCGTGCCTTGGCCGCCTGCTGCAGGGGCTTGGTCTTGAACTTGCGCGAGAACAGCTTGCCTTGGGCGGCGATGCCTTTGTCGATCTGTTCCGATGAGATGTCCTGAAGCGTCACCTCCATGCCCGCCGCAACACACACACCGGCAATGTCGGCTCCCATGGTGCCAGCCCCGATGACGTGCACCCGTGCGGGCTTCCACTTCAATCCCCGCGGTGCCTGAGCTTTCAGAGCCTCCGACAGCTTGAAGACGCGGCGCAGGTTCTTCGATTGCTCCGACACCAGAAGCGGCGCGAAGGCCTTCGTCTCGGCCCGCTTCATTTCGTCGAGGTTGCTGCCGTGCTGTTCGAAAAGATCGATCAGGCGGTAGGGGGCCGGATAGTGATCTTCGCGCGCCTTTTTACGCACTTCTTCGCGCATCTTCCGAGCGAGAACGAGGGCCGCAGGCCACTTCGCCATCACCTGCTTGGACAGGCCGGCGGGTTTGGCCTTACGCTTCTGCAAAACGGCCTTGCGAGCGGCCCAGCGCAGCGCATCGCGGGAGGCGACAAGCTCGTCGATCAGCCCCATGCCGCGCGCGGCGCTGGCGCTGATCATGGAGCCAGACAGCATCGCTTGCATGGCCGCCATCGGGCCCGCCTGGCGGATCGAGCGTGCGGTCCCATTGAACCCCGGGAAGATCCCGAGTTTGACCTCGGGGAATCCCACCCGGGTCGAGGGATCGCGCGTGGCGATACGGTAGTGACACGCTAAGATAAATTCGAGACCACCGCCGACACACACACCATGGACGGCTGCAATGACCGGAATGGACAGCCGCTCCATGCGATCGAAGAGCTGGTTCACCGACGACACCTGCTCGATGACCTCCGCCTCGCTGGTCAGAAGCTCGAACTCATTGATATCGGCACCGACGATGTAGCCCCGCTCCTTGCCGGAAAGGAACACCACGCCTTTGAGCGTGCCCGTGCGCTGCGCCTCTTCGAGAAATTCGACGATCGCGCCCAACTCCTCGAGCGGCCGGCGGCCAAGCGCGTTGGCACTGGAGCCCTCTCGATCGAAATGAACCCATCCGATCCCATCGCGGTCGATAGAAATCCGCCAGTCCTTCAGGCCAGCGGCCAGGGTTTCAATGTCGGTCCTCATGCGCGTGTGCCTTCATTGCTGTCATCGGCGCCGGGTCGGGCATTGGCGCGTGAATTGTGGCCAAGATCGGGATAGGCGGGCTTCAGTTCGGCAGGATCGAAGTGGTCGACCGCGATGACCTTCTGGACCAGATCCTCCAGGTCCTTCAAGTCCTTTGCCTCCGCCGGGGTGATGATGCCTTTCTCGGCAGCCTCTGAGAACCAGTCGCTGCCGTGGTAGCGGCGCACCGTTCCAGCCTTCACCGCGCGTTCGAGCCGCTTCTCGGCGTCCTCCAGCGCGACAGCTTTTTCGAATGTCACTTCGAGGATGCCCGTCGGGTCTTGCGCGTCTTTTGAAATGTAGATGTGGCGTGTCAGGCGGTCGCGCACGTCACCGGGCTTGAGGACGAGGCCCGCCACGGTGCTCGCCAGACGATCGGGTGCCGGATAGTAGTGGCGGCCCAGCGGAAACACAGTCGCCCTGAGCTTCCAGCGTGCAAGCGCAACCGGGAAATTCCAGATGACGCCACGCAGCGCGTCTTCAAAACGTGCCAGAGAGTTGGCTGCGGCAAGCTGGACGATCGGCCGGTCGGCCTCGGGGCGTCCGTCGTCCTCGAAGCGTTTCAGGACACAGGCCGTCAGATAAAGTTCCGAGAGCGCATCGGCAAGCCGGCCGGAGATCATCTGCTTCGTTTTCAGTCCGCCGCCAAGAACCGCTATCGTGTAATCGGCAACGAGAGCGAAATTGCGCGAGGATCGCGACAGCTGACGGTAGATCGGCTTGAGTTCCCTGGCCGTTGAGGGCGCATCGGCGAAAACCCCAAGCGAAATGTTGTGAACAAAGGCGCTGGCCTGATTGTTGACGACATGCCCGATGTGACCCAGGAACGCCGTCTCGAACGCAGCCAGCCCCTTGGCCGCGTCACTCTCCTGTGCGGCCCGGATCTCGTCGTAGAGGTAGGGATGGGACCGCAGCGCGCCTTGCGCAAAGGTGATCAGCGTGCGCGTGAGGATGTTGGCGCCTTCCACTGTGATGCCAACGGGGACCATCTCATAGGCGGATTGCAGATAGTTGGAGGGTCCATCGCAAATCGCCCGTCCGCCGTGAATGTCCATGGCATCGTTGACAGCGCGGCGCAGACGCTCCGTCGTCTGGTACTTCATCATGGCAGAGATCACGGACGGCTTCTCGCCGCGCGACACCATCGCCGCCGTCACGCCGCGCGCGGCCTCATTGACGTAGGCCGTCTCGACAATGCGCGCGAGCGGCTCCTCGATGCCCTCCATGCGTGCAATCGGCAGTCCGAACTGGCGGCGGATGCGCGCATAGGCGGACGTCACCCGCAGCATCGCCTTGGCGCCCGCCGTTGCGGAGGACGGCAGCGAGATGGCGCGGCCGGCCGCGAGGCACTCCATCAGCATCCGCCAGCCCTGCCCGACCATCGCCTCCCCACCGATCACCCAGTCGATCGGAATAAAGACGTCCTTGCCCCAGTTGGGACCATTGGGGAATGCAGCACCCGAGGGAAGATGACGCCGGCCGATCTCAACGCCGGGATGGCTCGCGGGGATCATGGCAACGGTAATGCCGACATCCTCGCCCTTGCCGAGCAGATTGTCCGGATCGAACAGCCGGAATGCGAGGCCCACGAGCGTCGCCTTGGGCCCGAGCGTGATGTAGCGCTTGTCCCAGGACAAGCGAATGCCGATGGTTTCCTTGCCCTCGTGGATGCCGCGCGTGACGGTCCCGATATCACGCATAGTCGCGGCGTCTGACCCCGAGGTTGGCCCCGTGAGCGAGAAGCAAGGAACCTCCTCGCCTCGCGCCAGCCGCGGCAGAAAATGGTGCTTCTGCTGGTCGGTCCCGTACTTCTCGATGAGTTCACCAGGACCCAGGGAGTTGGGCACCATGACGATCGTCACGACATCGGGCGACCGCGAGGCAATCTTACCAATAATGAGCGACTGAGCCTGCGCAGAGAACCCCAGCCCGCCATGATCCCTGGAGATGAGCATGCCCAGAAAGCCGCGCGACTTGACGAAATCCCAGATGTCTTGCGGCACCTCTCGCTCACGATGACGGATCTGCCAGTCATCGATAAGGCGGCACAGCTCTTCGGTCGGGCCATCGAGGAAGGCCTGCTCTTCGGCAGTCAACACGACGGGGGGCACCGCGCGCAGTTTGGTCCAGTCGGGGCGGCCGGAGAATAGCTCCGCATCAAAACCGATCGTGCCGGCTTCGAGGGCCTGGCGTTCCGTATCGGAGACTTTGGGTAAGGTCCGTTTGACGAGGCTGAACGCGGGGGCGACGAACAAGCGCCGCCGCCAGGCCGGCAACGCCATCAGACCCAGTCCCGCAACGGGCACCCAGGCCAGGAGCGACCAGAACCCCGAGATGGGGAATTGCAGGCCCCCTGCCAGCAGCCCGCTCTGGCACACCAGCACGAGCACGGCAGCCGTCACGGCCCAGGCCACGACCGGCGCTCGCAACAGGGCCAGAACCAGCACCGCGATCATGATAAGCAGGATAAAGCCGAGCACCGTCATGAGCCGAACCCCCAGAAAGCCACCGTGCGTGTCCGGCCCAGGTACCGGGGCGGGCCGGATCTGCGTGATCTCAGTTGCATGCGCCAGTTATCGGAAGCCCTGTCGGGGGCCGAGCATGCGCCGCCATCTACGATTGCCAGCAAAGCCATCACAAAGGCTTAACCAGCTTCACGTCCGACCCCATCTCAGTTACCCCACCTCGTCAACCGTGCGGGGACTTGAGGGATCGGGCCGGCTCAGCGGGCTGCATATCCTTGTTGAACATCTCGGAAATCATGGTCGGATACCACGCAAACGCCTCCTCATAGGACGTCTTGCGCTCCTCCGGCCGTTCGCCGGGCTTTGAAACAAAGGCGTTGGCCGGCACGAGACCTGTCCGGTTGCCGGGCAATGCACCGGGCGTGTAGTCCGCACCGATCTTGATGGCATCGTCCGGCGCCAGGATCGACCAGCAGGTATTGCGATAGTCCGCCACGGGGCGCGTATCACCCTCCAGATCGGCGATGATATCGGCGGCCACGGCACTCCCCTGGCTCTGCGCGGCGTAGGCCGACTTGGGCATCTCGGCGGCAATTGCCGCATCGCCGAGGACATAGACATGAGCGGCCTTGGCCGAGCTGAAATTGACGGGATCGATCGGACACCAGTCTCCGTCGGCAAGGCCCGACGAGAGCGCGATCGCCCCGGCCGTCTGCGCCGGGATAATGTTGGCGACGGCGGCCTTGACGGTCAGTCCGGCGCGCGTGCGCACCTCCCCTGACGTGACATCGACCCGCTCAATCGAAAAGTCATCGATGTCGTTGGTGAGATGTATCTCCAGGTTGTCCTTGTAATAGCGCGCGAAGGCCTCCTCGAAGGCGGCCTGCTTGGAGAATGTCATTTTCGCATCGAGCACGACGACCTTCGATTTCGGCTTCGCCGTCTTCAGGTAATGCGCGATGACACAGGCGCGTTCATAAGGCCCCGGTGGGCACCGGTAGGGCATGGGTGGGGCTGCGATGACGACGGTTGCCCCATCCTCCATCTTCTCCAGCCGGCGGCGCAGCGTCTGGGCCTGCGCTCCACCGCGCCAAGCATGCGGCATGATCTCCGCGGCCTTCTCGGAATAGCCATCGATCGCGTCCCACTTGAAATCGATGCCGGGCGCGACGACGAGACGGTCGTACTCAATGCGCTTCTTGGTGGCCAGCGTGACCGTCCGCCGTGACGTATCGATATGGCTGGCCCGCTCGTGAACCACCCGAACGCCCAGCGCTTCAAGCCCGCGATAGTTGTGCTTCAGACTGGAGTAGCCATAAAGACCACCGATATAGGCGTTCGAGAAGAAGCAGCTCTGGTAATGAATATGCGGCTCGATGAGCGTGACATCGAACTTCGGTCGAAGCCGTGCCAGCCGCCCGGCGACCGTCGCCCCGCCCGCACCGCCACCGATCACGACGATACGCGGCACGCCGAAGGCAATCGACGGAGCCACGACCGCGCCCGCCGCGATGGCTGCAAGTCCGCCTCCCAGTTGCCGCCGTGTTGGTCGCCATACCATGGCAGATCACCCACCCGTTTTGACCTGCACCCCGGCGCTACTCATCAAAGTTGCCAGCTCTTCCCAGAAGAACATCTGACCCGGATAGCCGGTGATGCGTCCCAGTTCGCGCCCATTGCTGACCAGGATAAAGGTTGGCGTGTAGATGACAGGCGCCAATGACTGCAATACGGCGGACCCGCGCTGGACCCTGCGCAGCGGGGCGGCGCGGCCTTCCGGCGTGCGGACATAGCCCCGGCCGACCTCCGCGTCCCATTTGCGGCAATAACGGCACGCCGGATCATCGACCATGATCAGTTCCGCGCCGCGCGCCCGGACGAGCCACACCGCGCCCGCCGGCGGGGCTTCCAGTGCTGCACCGCGCGGCCACGCTCCAGCCACGCCAGGGCCCACAACGGCAAACAGCGCCAAAATCGCCGACAAGGCCGCCATTCGGCGACCCAGCGAACCGCACCGGTGCGCGACTGCGCGCGATTTCGAGAAACTCATCTTCAAATTCATCGTATCCGGCCTGCGCAGTTTTTATCCTACTTCCGATCTCAGTGGTAGGGAACGGCGCCTTCGTGACATTCCAGCCATGGAATTGGCCAGGAGCGATGCTATATCACCATCATTGAGTGCACTTTGACAAAATCAACGGCCCTCGGAGGCGGACCGCCCGCCCGCGCCATCAACACCAGAAGCCAAGCATCCCGCAGTGTCCAATTCGCATGACAGACCGAGCCTCACCCGTCGCGCCGCCATCGCTGGTGGGGCAACGGCATTCCTCATGGGCGCAATATCGTCTCTGAAAGCCGACAGCCCCGCATCGCCTGCCGCGGACACATCGCCTTTGGCCTCAGCACCCGCCGTGCACAGCGAGGATTTCGTCCAGGCCCTGCAAGCTATTCTGAAAGACGCCGAACCAGTGACCGGGCCACTGAGCCTGGATTTGCCGGACCTGGCGGAGAACGGCAATGTCGTGCCCTACAAGATCACCGTCGACAGCCCCATGACCGATACGGACTACGTGCGGCGGCTGCATCTTCTGTCCACCATCAATCCCCAGGCCCTGGTTGCAACGTTCCATCTCGTACCGGCCAATGGGCTGGCGACCGTCTCGGGGCGCATGCGTCTGGCCAAAACGCAGGACGTGGTGGCGCTCGCCGAGCTCAGCAACGACACCTTCCTGATCGCCACCCGCAAGGTCGAGGTGACGATTGGCGGCTGCGGCAGTGAATGAGCGGAGGCTGGCATGACGACGCGAACGCGCATCAAGCTTCCAGAAAACCCGGCCGTCGGTCAGGTCATCGAAGTGCGCGCGCTCATCAATCACGTGATGGAGACGGGCAACCGCAAGAACCCGGATGGTGAGACGATCCCGAGAAATATCGTGAAGTCCCTCACCGTCACCTTCGGATCTGTCACGGTCTTCAAGGCTGAGTTCGGACCTGGAATCTCGTCCAATCCGTTTGTCGCCTTTCATATGCGGGTCCCGGGGCCGGGAGAATTCGTGTTCACCTGGGTCGACGACACAGGTGAAACGTGGACGGAGCGTACTCCACTTTTCGTCGGCTGAACGGCCGGCGGAATGACGGGGCCGGGGTCGCCATATTCGGGGCCCGCAACCCAGTGTCGCGTGGACTGAGAGACCTCAGATTGCTTAAATTGGCGCTCTATGGCCTCGCAGGGCGGGGACAGCTGTGCGAGAGGAACATATGGCTGAAGATCCAATCGTCGCCCAGAAGGGCCCCTACCAGGTCGATCTGGTCGAAGGGAAATCCTATTGGTACTGCCGTTGCGGGCGCTCCAAACGCCAGCCGTTCTGCGACGGCGCCCACAAGGATACCGGCATCGAGCCACTCGAGTTCACCGCGCCAGCGTCGGGCACGTTCAATATCTGCGGATGCAAATCGACGGACGATGAGCCTTTCTGTGATGGCTCCCACAACGTCATCTGATCCCGATCAGCACGGCGCACCCGCGCTCCACGAGCACGGCCGCGTGCGCTGCTGATAGGGTCATGATCCGATCAGGCCGTATCGCGCACGGAGCGCAACGTGGGCTGGATCTCGCCCCGTTGCAGGCGGGCCCAATAGGAATCGAGTTCGCGCTTGACCACAGGCATCAGGATATACAGTCCGGTGATGTTGATAAGGGCCATGCCAAAGATTGCCGCGTCA
>CAZZPH010000006.1:13326-26077 GCA_964655725.1 uncultured Hyphomicrobium sp. | reverse complement strand
CCTCACTCCCAACGAGCGCGCGGCGTTCCTTCATCGCTTCGACTTGGCATTCCAGCGCGGCGGCGGCTGATATCGAACACCGGATCGAAGTGCCCCCTCCCCGGTGGCACCTTCGATGCTAGTGTAGCGGCCTTGACATTTGGTCCCTGCCCGCTCGAGTGGGGTCAGACCCCTAAGGAGGGGTCTGACCCCGTTCCTAGAAACATAAACTTGCTAGTGGTCCTCAAGCTCGCGAACGACCAGGGAGTGCCGAACCGTGGCAGAAAAATCAAAGGCAGCGGTGCGCAAGTCGAGATCGACGGCGACATCCCCACACCGCGATAATCCCGGCGAACCGCGCCGGGTGATGCAGGCCTCACCGCCGTCGGCAGAGCGTCCCGCCCGGGACGTCGTCGCGTCAACCTCTCGCCTCAAGATCCAGATCGATCTTCCCGGGGGGGCGCGCCTCGGACCCGGCAAAATTGAGTTGCTGGAACAGATCGATTCGGAAGGTTCGCTCTCGCGGGCGGCGGAGAAGATGGGCATCTCGTATCGCCGCGCGTGGCTCTTCATGTCCCAGATCAACAAGGCGTTCAACGAGGTCGCGGTGGCCACACCCGAAGGCGGCCACGGCGGCGGCCCCGCGCGATTGACACCCTTTGGGCGGGAGTTGATCGAGAACTATCGCGCCATCGAAGCGGAAGCGGCTCTGGCCAACGAACGCATCATGAAGTGGCTCGACCGGCATCGCGCCTGATGGAGCCTTGTCGCGGCCATTAAGCCCCGCATTATCCGTCGCAGGCTCAGGGTGTGATGGCTGCCGCTGACTGCTGCCCATACTTGACCAGAACCTCTCGCGCTCGGGCCGCGACGAAATCCGCGATCGCGGCATGTCCTTCAGCCGTGGGGTGGAAGGCGCCCGAATAGGTTGCAGCAAGCAACACCTGCAGGCGCTGCAGGCTCTGGAAATTCAACGCGCGGGTTGTGACCGACCCAACGGCGTGAAAATTTCCCGTCATGAAGGCATCGTTGGGGGTGCGGAACCAGCGCTGGCGGGGCGCATAGGCGCGGAAGTCCGTGGGTGCGAAGGGCCACCACTTGCCGTCAACCTTGCGCGGCATGCGCAGATCGTCGGCAATGGAGAACGCATTGTCCGTGAAGCCGGCACAGATGCCGCGTCCGATGAAGTCCCTGCGATGCCCCTCAACAAAGCTCCAGCGATGGGTGCGCGCACTTTTCGCCATGACGTTGTGCAGGCGATCTGCGAGCATGGAGCCTTCGCCGGCCCGAGCTTGGCTGAGGGAGAAGTCGGGCGAGACCTCCATGCCCGCCGTTCCATCGGGACAGACGCGGCTTCCATCACCCAGCAGGGCCAAGGGCGGATAGGCCGTCAACACAACCCGGTCGCTCTCCTCCCAGGGCATATGCAGAATGCCATGGATCGCACGGTTCAGCGCCTTGTAGCGCTGATCGACGCGATCGACGAGAGCGGTGGCTTTCATATTGTCGTGGATCTGCCCGAACCACCCACCGAGCCTTCGCACCGAGCTTTGGTCAGCCAGAACCGCATTGGCGACCAGACGGGCAAATCCGATGTCGTTGCCACCGATCGAGACCATCAGAATATCGATCTTGCGCGCCTCGTCGCGCCGGCATTTTCGCAGAACCAGCCCGCCCTGCAGTTCGGGGATCACACCACCCATGTGGTAGGCTTCGGGCATGTCGATCTGCTCGGCCTTCCGCCGTCCGCATTGCGCGTCCGCAAGCGCCGAGATTTGTGAAAGATCAGGCGGATTGGGCACCCACTCGTTGCCCTTGTAGCGCAGGAACAGCCCGAAGGTGACCTCCGCCCCCGAGCACGCCAGACCGACGAACGTCACGGCCCGGTGGGGATCTTCGACGGCGAGTTGGAGTGCCGCGCGCAATTGGTGCGAATAGAGAGAGCGATGACAGGCCTGGTCGAGCCAGCGCGCACCCTCCGCATTGAAGGCTTTGTCACCAATGCGCTTCCAGGCTCCTACACGCGAGGGGAAGCCGGCAAAAGCGGCATTCTTGGCAACATCGCCATAGTCCGTCGCGCGCTCCGGTGAGAAGCGCACGGGGACATCGGGATTGCCTTCGCCGGACCCGAAGCTGTCGCCGACGCCGGCAATCAGGATATCCCGCACCTTGACTTCCGTGCGCGCAATCTCCCGTCCTGCGATCTCGACCGTCACCGTCGCTCCATGCGGATAGGGAATTTCCAGTCGCGCGTCCTGAGCGCATTTCTGCCGCAAGGATTTGCCCCGCACTTTCGCGCGCCCTCCCGGAGCCGTCAGCCAGGTGCAGTCAACCCGCGTATCCTCGACACCTTCGAGCTTCAGAATGACTGCGTGACTTTCCGGCATGATGTAGGAGGTCTTCGATCCGCAATCATGCCGGTTCCGGGAGGCATCCCAACAGACGTCGTTGAACATTGTGGCCGCCCAGCCATCGGCATGCCGCTGACTGAGCGCGCGTTCTGCCGAAAGAACGGGTGAGCGGCGCTGCCGCTCATCGAGATCCAGATAGGTCGCGCGGTGAACGTCCGTCGACTTGGGATCCTTGAAAAAGCGGAACGGGTTCTCGACACGCCAAACAATGCCCGCCACGATCGGGTTCGGCCCGGCGTCCAAGTCCTCTTGAACGAATTGGGCCTGAGCATCTGGCACACCTGGACTGCAAATTAGAAATGCGGCAAGCATCAGCGCGGACCTCGCAACTTGCGCCGAACGTCTGCGTAGCATTCCTGCCTCGACCCTGATCATCGATCCCGCTCCTGATCCGCCCGCTCGTCTATCGCGCCGCCGGGCACGGCGTACCGAAAGTCGCAGCCCCGTCAAAGTACCTTCATACGCGCCGCCAGCCAGAGCCTCACGATCCTCTGCAACTCCGATACGTGCACGCCAGCTCTCAGCATGTCGTGGCTCGGACTGTGAAGAGCCCGCAAATATGGCCCCGCAAGGGCAGCCGGTAGCAGCGCCATGCGCACGGGCTGCGACAGTCGTTGCAATGTCTGGCGCAGGAGGGGCCAACGTTCCATCGCCTCGTCGCGAAGTCTGACGGCCGCCATCGCAATCTCAATTTCGTTATCGGTGCTCAGCCCATGCTCAAGAAATGAGGGAGGCACACGCGCCGCAGGCAGCAAGAGCCGGCCGCGCGCCAGAAGATGCGGCAATCTCACCAGCCAGCGCGTCTGGCCCATCACACTTCCTGCAAGCCGCACAGCATCCAGGTCACTCGACGCAGGGGCCGGAACCATACAGTGCAGCCGCACAGTGAGGTGCGCGTTCTCTACAGCCTGCACATACGCGCTAAATGTGTCCTCGTCCTGAAGCGGGTCAGAATAGAGCTCATGTCGCAGCTCATCGATGGGGCGCACCAGCAGGTCACGCGCCAGAAATGCGCGCCGGACGAGATCGTTCAGCCTATCGGCAAGCGGGTTGCCCGTTGTGGCGCCTGACGTGATGGCATCGTGCCACCATTGCAGACGTATTTCACCGATGCCGGGCTCGCTGACTGTGAAGGGAATGCGCTCAATCTCGCCGAAGTAGGCGGCAAGCACCATCAGGTCATCTTGGACTGCATCCGGCGCCAGGAGAGATGCGAGGTAATAATCATAATGCTGTGCACGGGCCGTGCGGCGGACCTCCTCGCACAATGTGCTGCGGGCGGCACCACTCATTCGCCAACCTGCTCCTGGTTGAGATGCCCGCGCTTCATTCAATGGCAATCAATGCTGCGGCAACCCGGCGGTCTTCCGCGAGCAAAACATTGTAGGTTCGCACCGCCGCTCCTGTATCCATAACCTCCGGCTCCAGGCCCGCAGCGCGAAATCTACGCCGGATGGACGGTTCAAGATGTACGCATCCGCGGCCGGTCCCGATCAGCAGGATCTCTACCGGCTCGGCTTCTGCCGACAAGACTGAAAGCAGCGTATCGCCGATCCCGTTCACATCCACGGCAGCCCAGGCACGCATGGACGACGGCAGGCACAGGATTGACCCGCGATGGCTCATGCCTGCAAAGCGGAACCCGCCGTTACCATAAGAGTCGATCAGCGCTTGATGAGGATATTGGGGTGTGTCGGTCACGGGGGCTGGCCTCCCTGCGCTGTGCCACCCTGTTCTGAACGGCCCCGTGTTGCGTCAGGCCTTGCGGGTCTCCGCCTCAGTTTCCGACGGCACGACCGATTCGCGCCTCAGACCCAGATAGGCAAGCACGGGCGTGGCGATGAAGATCGACGAATAGGTTCCAATGATGATACCAAACAACATCGCAAAACAGAAATTCTGGATGACCGGCCCGCCGAAGACCAGAAGCGAGACCAGCATGACGATGGTCGTGCCGCTGGTCAGGATAGTGCGCGACAGGGTCTCGTTGATCGATTGGTTGAGCAGCGCATCGAGGTTCATGCGCTTATACTTGCGCAAGTTCTCTCGAATACGGTCGGAGATGACCACGGTGTCGTTGACCGAATAACCAAGGATCGTGAGCAGCGCCGCGACAATCGCCAGATCGAACTCAAGCCAGAGGAAGGAGAAGACGCCGACGGTCACGAGGACGTCGTGAGCGAGCGCCAGCACGGTGCCGGCCGCAAACTGCCACTCGAACCTGAACCAGACGTACAGAATGATGGCGACGATGGCGAAGGCAATGGCGATGGTGCCGCTCCAGCGCAACTCTGCTGAAACCGCAGGACCCACCACCTCCACACGGCGCTGCTCGTAGCCATCCCCAATGGCGTCCAGCACGCGCCGCAGCGCCTCCTGTTGGGCGCCCTCGCCCCCCGGCTGCTCCTCGAAACGGATGAGCACATCATTCGATGCGCCAAACTCCTGAATTTGTGGAGAGCCGGTGACGACAGGCGCAATCTTGGATCTGAGGTCAGCAAGGTTCGCGCTGCCGCTCTTGGCCTGAATTTCGATCAGCGTGCCACCTTTGAAATCGACGCCATAGTTGAGGCCGCGCGTTGCAAACAGCGCAAGCGACAGCGCCATCGCGATGATCGACGCCCAGAAGCACACGTTCTTGAAACGCATGAAATCGATGCGCGTGTCGTGGGGGAAGAAATCGTTTCCCTTGAAATCCGGTACGAGGCGCATTTGGTCGTTCGCTTTCGTCAAAACGGTTGGAGGGGACAGAACGGGTGCACAGATCCCGGCTAGATGGGCACGGCCATCTTACCGGGTTTAGCACTGTTGCTCTTGACCCACAGAGCCGCGAGCAACCGTGTGAAGGTGATCGCGGTGAAGATGGAGGTAAAGATGCCGATGGACAGCGTGACTGCGAAGCCGCGGATTGGCCCCGAACCCAGCCAGAACATGATCAGCGCGGCGGTCAGCGTCGTGAGCTGGCTGTCGAGAATGGTGACGATCGCCCGGCTGAACCCCGCGTCGATGGCTGCGATCGCCGACTTGCCCAATCTGAGCTCCTCGCGGATCCGCTCAAACACGAGCACATTCGCATCGACCGCCATACCGATCGTCAGAACCAGCCCCGCGATTCCCGGAAGCGTGAGAGCAGTGCCGATGGCCGACATCGCCGCCACGACGAGAATGCCATTGATGATGAGCGCCAACGCCGCGAACAGGCCGAACGTCCCGTAAGCCCAAACAACAAGTGCCAGCGTTGCAATGCCGCCGATGAGACCTGCCAGCTTGCCCGCCTCGATGCTGTCGGCTCCTAGTGAGGGCCCGACCGTACGCTCTTCCACGATAGTAAGCTTGGCGGGCAGCGCACCGGAGCGCAGCTGGATCGCAAGATTGTTGGCGGTCTCAACCGTGAAGCTGCCGGAGATCTGACCCGAGCCGCCGAGAATCGGCTCCCGGATGATCGGCGCGGAGATGACCTTGTCGTCGAGAAGGATGGCGAACGGGCGCCCGACATTGTCCTTGGTGAAGGCGCCGAATTTGCGCGCGCCGGATTGATTGAAGCGGAAGGAAATAACGGGCTCATTGGTGCGCTGATCGAACGATGGCTGCGCATCGTCGAGATCCTCACCCTGGACGACCGGGATCTCAAGAAGCACATGCGCGTCGGGTCCACCCGCATCGTCGCGCTCCCCGCTCTCATAGATCTTGTAGCCGAGCGGCACGCGGGTCGCTTGAGCTTCCTCGGCGGAGATGGTCGGATGGACGGCATGGAATGTGAGTTTCGCCGTCTGGCCAATCAGATCCTTGAGCTGGCGGGTATCGCTGAGACCTGGATACTGAATGAGAATGCGTTCACGGCCCTGGCGCACGACCGTCGATTCTGCGGTGCCCAGCGCGTTGACGCGGCGGTTGATGGTCTCGATCGAGGCGGCGGCCGCGTGCGTCAGACGCTCGGTAAACCCCGTCTCAGTTGGGGTGATGGAAATGGTGGTGTCGCCTGTGCGTGCGATCGCCACGTCCTCGCCGGACGTGCCCAGGACCATGGAGCCGATCGGCTGGACCAGCCGGCGCAACTCGGCCAGCGCCTTCTCCATATCCTCTGCCTTGACGAGCGTGACTTGAACCGCCTGGCCTTGTGTGCCGATGCCTGAGAAGCCGATCTTCGCCTCGCGCAACTGACGCCGCGCATCGCCTTGCAGCGTCTGCAGCCACCCGCGGCGCACTTCGTCGGCATCCATCGACAAGAGCAGATGCGCACCACCCTGTAGATCGAGCCCGAGCGGCAACTGCTTGGAGGGCAGGAAGCCTGGCCAGGATTTCACGTCCTCCTTGGAAAACAGGTTGGGCAGCGCGAACACAACGCCAGCCAGACAGACAAGCAGGATTGCGATTTTCTTCCAGGGTTCAAAATGGAGCATCGATGGCCTACCTCGTCAAAGGCCGGTGTAACAGGGGTTCGCAGGTAACGTGAGGCCTCAGCTGGTTTCCTTCACCGGCTCGCCTTTGGCGCGCACGTCCATGAGGGTCGAGCGCAGAATGCGAACACGCAATTGTTCAGAGAGTTCCACCTCGATCTCGTCCGAACCGTCCGTCACCTTTGTGACTTTGCCCACCATTCCGCCTGACGTCACGACTGTATCCCCGCGCCGGACCTTGTCGACCATCTCACGATGCCGTGAGGCCCGCTGCGACTGCGGCCGGATCACGAGGAAATAGAAGATCAGGATCATCAGCAGCATCGGGATCAACAGACCTGTGAACGGGTCTGCCGCCGGCGATGATGATTGCGCGAAGGCTGGATCGATAAACATTAGTCCGCTGGTCCTCTGGCTCGCGGCCCATCTGGCCGAAGTGTGGCCTTGAGCGCTCATCGGGAAGGAACTTAACCGGGGCGCCATTCAGACGAGCGACGGTTCGCGCCGCGCCATTCGGCCCGGCCCGGCGTCTGCCCCGGATTCCGGGCGCGACTATAGTGCCCGACGCCCGCTTTGCAACCGGATCGGTTGCGGGGAGGCTGGCCAATTGCCACTTCTGTCCCAATGGGAGCTTCCCGGAGTGGACGAAGCGCCCTAAACACCAGGGTCCACAGCACCTGGGCCATCACGATTGAGGCCGTTAAAACCGGTGAGGGCCGCAGTCAGCCAGCGGCCGGGGAGCCAAAGGAATGCCAGGGCCGCCGCAAAATGATCCGTTGATCGCACATCTGGAGCGCATCGCTGCGGCTCTGGAACGGATTTCCCCTGCTCCGCCGGCCGCTGCAGATTTCAGCGCCGCGGCAGCCTTCGTCTGGCAGCCGGCCGCCGATGCCTTCCAGCCCGTGCCCAAGGTCAATCGCCTTCCGCTCAGCCTACTGAGGGGGATCGACACGCCCGCCGCTCAGCTTCTTGCCAACACCGAGCGCTTCGCCCGGGGCTTGCCGGCCAACAACGCCCTGCTGTGGGGTGCGCGGGGAATGGGCAAATCGAGCCTCGTCAAAGCCGTCCATGCGGAGGCATCGCGCGCCTCGGCGAAACTGGGCAATACTCTCGTGCTGATCGAGATCCACCGTGAGGATATCGACGGCTTGCCCCGCTGCCTGGCTATGCTCAGAAGCGCGCCCCAGCGCTTCATTGTCTTTTGCGACGATCTCTCCTTTGACCGCGACGACACGAGCTACAAGTCGCTGAAGGCCGTGCTCGAGGGCGGCATCGAGGGACGGCCCGAGAACGTGATTTTCTATGCGACCTCCAACCGGCGGCACCTGATGCCCCGCGACATGATGGACAACGAGAGATCGACCGCCATCAATCCGTCAGAAGCCGTGGAAGAGAAGGTCTCGTTGTCGGATCGCTTCGGTCTCTGGCTGGGGTTCCATCACGCGACACAGGACGACTTCCTACAGATGGTGCAGGGCTATGCCGCGCACTTTGATCTGAGAGTCGACCCGGACCAGTTGGAGCGCGAAGCCCTGGAATGGAGCATGACGCGCGGGGCACGCTCTGGCCGGGTTGCATGGCAATTCATCCAGGATCTGGCTGGCCGGCTCGGCGCCACTCTGGAGAACGGCGGCTGAGAACCACAAAAATGGCGCAAGTGCCGAGGCGCTTGCGCCATTCGTGTTCAAAAGCGCTTGCGCCATTCGTGGACCAGCTGGCCACACTCAGATGGCCAGTCCAAGCTCACTTCGACCCGATCGATCAGCGCGATTCCAGGTAGGGCGCTGGATCGACGGGCTTCTGACCGTGGCGAACTTCGAAATGCAGTTGCGGCTGATCGACCTGACCCGTCCTGCCGGCCTTGGCGATCACCTGTCCACGCGTGACCCTGTCGCCGCGCTTCACCATCAGCCGGTCCGCGTGCGCGTAGGCCGTGACCCAACCGTTGTCGTGGCGGACCAGCAAAAGATTGCCGTAGCCTTTCAATTCATTGCCTGCATAGGCCACTGTGCCCGCCTCGGCCGCATGGACATCCGTGCCGAGTGGAACAGCGATGTTGATACCATCGTTGTGCGTGCCGTCCGAGCGCGGTCCGAACCCGGCAACGATCCGGCCCTTGACGGGCCAGCGCAGTTTGCCCGTGTCAGCCACAGATCCTGATGCAGGTGCGTTGGCAACACTCGCGTCGCTTGCGGTGTTGGTGTCCAACTCGGCGACTTTCTGCTCAGACTGCGGACGCGGGGCGTTGAGGATTGTCGGCGACGCCGCCGGGGCAGCAGGCGTGGCACCGAAGGCCTGATCGGAGGTCACAGGCGGAACAACCGGTGGCGCGATGCTCAACGACGCCGGTGGCGTATCGGCTGGCGTGTCGCTCGTGACGGCTTCAGCGAGCGTCGTTGGCTGGCCGGGCACTTTCAAGACCGTGCCCGGCATCACGCGCCGGACGTCGGAAATACCGTTATAGCGCTGCAGATCGGTGAATTTGACATTGTGGCGGCGTGCAATCGCGTAGAGCGAATCCCCGCGCTGGACGGTGTAGGTTCCCGCCCAGTCACTGGGCGCGGGCGCTGGTTCGATGGCGGCGACTTGCGGACGCGGCGCGGCGCGCTGCTGAGTTGGGGTAACTGGAAGCACCAGTTTCTGCCCCGGCTGCAGGGCCGGACTGGTCAGCCCATTGACGCGCATCAACTCATTCAAAGAAACCCGGTGCCGGCGCGACAGCCCATACAGGGTATCGCCACGCTGGACGACAATCTCCTCACCCCTCTCGCTCTCGCCGGCAGGCGATGGCGCAAACGCGCTCGCGGGAGCGGGAGCTACGGGTGGCGTCGAGGCGGGCGGCGCATATGTGGGTTGGAAAGCAGGTGAGCGCGTGTCAGCAGGCTCGGGCAAAGCGCTGACGTCCACACGGCTTTCAGGTCTCGAGGCTGAAGGCGGCGCATACCTGTCGCCACCCTCGGGGGCGGGCCCTTCATACCCTGGCTCACCACCAAGACTCTGGCGCGTGGACACACTCTCAGGCGGCACGGGTAGTGCGCCGGTGGAGGGCTCGCTCAGAGCGACGGCAGGAAAATCGAAGCGCGCGATATCCGCGCTGCAGGCACCGGACAGGGCGGCTATGGCGCCGACGAAGGCAACCTTCAGATAGCCGGAACGGCGCAGGCGGCCATTCGCCGTAGTAACGAAACGCGGGAGACTGGACATGATACGCACCTCACAACCCACGATCCATTAACCTTTAACCGGTTAACGCCGCCTTAACGGCACGCGCAGGTTCTCGCATTATGAGCCGTGCACCTTATGAACGGGCACAAAGGTTGGCGAAGCCCGATCCATCCCTCGCCAGGCCCCCCTCCGCCGCAGTCCCTCGGCTGGGGCAGTCGACCTGGAAGGATCGGGCTCCAGATTTTCTCATAGTGAGTGATTGTGCTGCCATAACGGAGAAAATGCGCCGAGACAGGGGCTATCCGGCATCGCCGGACCGCATCTCTTAGACGGCTGCCTTCCGTCCCGCCGGCCGCGCGTGGGATGCACCATCATCTGTGTGTGCAAACACGTCGCTGAGCCTGCCGCGCATGGCGTGGTTCGTTAGATCCATCGACAGTGGCGTCACAGAGATTGCGCCGTCTGCGATGGCGCGCAGGTCGCTTTCAGCCGGTGGTTCGGAACGGCTGCGCTCGAAGCCGAACCAGAAATAGGGATCACCCCACGGGTCAGCCCGCTGCTCCAGCTGCAGGCCGCCCTGATCGCGCCGTCCCTGTGCGGTCACGCGAATCTCCGAGATCGCATCGGGTGCGAGATCGGGGTAGTTGACATTCATGAGCGTGCCCACGGGCCAATCGATGCTCAACAGCTGCTCGACGATGCGCGGCCCGAACTTCAACGGCGTCGCCCAGTGTTGGAGGCCATCGGGATCGAAGCCGAGCGTCAGGCTCATCGCGATGGAGCGGATGCCGATCAGCGTACCTTCCATCGCGCCCGCAATGGTGCCGGAATAGGTGACATCGTCGGCGAGGTTGGCGCCATGGTTGACACCCGACAACACCAGATCGGGCACCTTGTCCTTCAAGACCTGACGCACACCCATGATCACGCAATCGGCCGGCGTGCCGCGCACGGCGAACGCGCGCTCCCCGATCTCGCGGTAGCGCAGCGGCACCTGCAGCGTGAGCGCGTGCGAGGCGCCCGACTGGTTCATCTCAGGCGCGACGATCCAGATGTCGTCGGTCAGCTCGCGCGCAATCTGATGAAGGACGGTGAGGCCATGGGCGCCCGCGCCATCGTCGTTGGTAATCAGGATTCGCATCGGTTCCAGTCTCCCCCTCGCCCCCTGGTGAACGACGGGGGAGGGAACTCAGTTCGCTTTCACAATCCGGTCCAGGCCCCCCATATAGGGACGCAATGCCTCCGGTACGACGATCGACCCGTCTGATTGTTGATAATTTTCCATGACGGCGACGAGCGTGCGCCCGACGGCGAGGCCGGACCCATTCAGTGTGTGGACGTAACGGACCTCCTTGGCGCCCTTGGGGCGGTAGCGCGCGCCCATGCGCCGCGCCTGGAAATCGCCGCAGACGGAGCAGGAGGAAATCTCGCGGTAGGCACCCTGCCCCGGCAACCAGACCTCGATATCGTAGGTCTTCTGGGAGGCAAAGCCCATGTCGCCCGTGCACAGGAGGATAGTACGGAAGGGCAGGCCGAGAGCCTTCAGGATCCCCTCCGCGCAGGCCGTCATGCGCTCATGCTCGGCAATCGAGGTCTCGGGCGTGGTGATGGAGACAAGCTCGACCTTCGAGAACTGGTGCTGGCGGATCATGCCGCGGGTGTCGCGACCGGCAGCGCCTGCCTCCGAGCGGAAGCAGGGCGTCCAGGCAGTGAGCCGCATCGGCAGCGCATCCTCGTCGAGGATCATCTCGCGCACCATGTTGGTCAGCGACACCTCGGCGGTGGGGATCAGCCAGAAGCCATTGGAAGTCTGAAACAGATCCTCAGCGAACTTCGGCAGGTTGCCGGTACCGTAGGCGGCCTGATCTTTCACCAGGAGCGGCGGGTTCACTTCCGTGTAGCCGCCGTGATTGTCACCCATTGGCGCGGTGTGATTGTCGAGCATGAAGCTCGCGATCGCGCGTTCGAGCCGCGCCAGAGCACCTTTGAGAAACACGAAGCGCGCGCCCGACACCTTGCCCGCGGTCTCGAAGTCCATGAGGCCTAGGGCCTCGCCGAGCTCGAAATGCTGCTTGGGTGCGAAGTCGAGCTTTGACGGCGTTCCAACCTTGCGCACTTCGGTGTTGTCGTGCTCGTCCTTGCCATCGGGAACGTCGGCACGCGGGAGGTTGGGGATGACAGCCAGCGCCGCCTCGATTTCGGCATCGACGGCGCGCTCCTCCTGCTCGCCCTTGGCAATCGTCTCCTTGAGGACCGCCACCTCGTCCATGAGCTTTTGTGCGCCCGCCTCGTCCTTGGACGCCTTCGCCTTGCCGATGTCTTTCGACGCCGCGTTGCGGCGCGCCTGCGCCTCCTGCAGAGCAGCCAGGGTTTTGCGGCGCTTGTCGTCAAGGGCGACAAGGTCAGCCGACTGGGCTTCGAGCCCGCGGCGGGCCAGGGCCTTGTCGAACTGATCGGCGTTATCACGGATCCATTTGATGTCGAACACGGGGGAGGGAACCTCTTGGCAATCTCAGGTGATGCGGCGTCTATAAGCGTCCGCGCCGGGGCGGTCCAGGCGTCACAAAGACCGAGCCCCGAACCACTCAAGGCCTCAGAGCTGCTGCTTCAGGCCGCCTGGGACTCCGCTGCGGCGGCAGCCCTCTTCTCCACCCGCTGTACGGCAAAAATCGTCAATTCGTAGAGCAAGGTCGTCGGCAGCGCCATGATGAGCATGCTGATCGCATCGGGTGGGGTCAGCACGGCGGCGACCGCGAAAATGGCGACGATGCATAACGCCGGCCGCGGCGTAGCGTTCCC
>CAZZPH010000006.1:0-13316 GCA_964655725.1 uncultured Hyphomicrobium sp. | reverse complement strand
CACCACGGGAAGCTGGAAGCAGATGCCAAACCCGAAGATGAGCGTCATGATCAGAGAGAGATATTCGGAAACCTTCGGCATCAACTCGATGCTGGCCGTGCCCTCCATGCTGGCCGTCGCCGCCAGCCCCATCGAGAACTTGATGAGGATCGGCATCGCAATGAAGTACACGACGGCCGCGCCCAGAAGGAAAAACAAGGGCGTTGCCACGAGGTAGGGCAGGAACGCCTGGCGCTCGTTCTTATAGAGACCGGGTGCGACGAACTTGTAGATCTGTGTCGCAACCACGGGAAACGAGACAAACGCCGCCCCGAACATGGCGAGCTTCAAGTGCGTGAAGATCTGCTCCAGGAAGTGCGTCGCAATGAGGCGCACATGATCCTGGCCGGACACCCACACGTACGGCCACACCAGGATCTCGTAGATGTGGCGGGCGATGGCAAAGCACACGAGAAAGGCAACGAAGAACGCCGCCAGCGACCACATCAGCCTCTGACGCAATTCGATCAGATGATCGAGCAGCGGAGCCTTGGACGCCTCAATGTCGTCGTGTCCTTCGGGCACGCCCGCGCCGGCCTGCTCAACCTCCGTCTTGGCGTCGTCACGCGAGGCGACCTCCTGCATGGACATCATACTCCGGTCTTGACCGAAGGCGTCTGCACGCCGGACGCCGTTGTGGAGGACGCCGTCGCGGAGGACGCCTCGGGAGCTGCCGTGGGGGCTATGTCAGGTGGCGGCTGCAGCGCACTGCCGGCGGCCTGCTTGGCGCCGGCCACTTCCTTGTCGACGGATTGCTCGGCCTCGCGCACCGTCCTTCGCACGTCGTCGCGCACGCCTTCGAGTTCCTTTTTCAGCTCCTCCATCTCAGCCTCGCGCATGGCATCGTCGAAGTGCTGGCGGAACTCGTTGGCTTGCCTGCGCACCGCGCCGGCGTAGCGCCCGATCGTGCGGAGAAAAATTGGCAAGTCCTTGGGGCCCACAAAGATGAGGACCACCACGGCCAGTATCAGGAGCTCGCTCCAGCTGATCTCAAACATCTCTCAGGCCTTGCCCCGGACGAGGCCCGTGCTCGCCCGCCCGCTTTCCGCACGTGGCACCGGCCGCGCCTCACGTTGCGGCACGCAAAGCCCGGCCACAGGTCTCAATTCGACTTGGTCGTGTCGCGCCGGGCCGCCTCGCTGGTGTTCGCGTCATGGTCGATGGTGCGCGGAGCGCCCGAGGGAGGTGCTGGCGCATCGTCCTCGGCCATGCCCTTCTTGAAGCTTTTGATGCCCTTGGCGACATCTCCCATCAGCGCCGAGATCTTGCCGCTGCCGAACAGCAGAACGACGACCAGAAGCAGGATGAGAAGGTGTGTAGCGGAAAGTCCCATGAATCTGGCGCTCCTCTCGATGCCCGCGGCACCGCAAAACCGGGGCCACTATCGCAAACTCCACATATGGGAGCAAGCAGAGGACAACGCCAGTTCCCTGCCCCGGCAACACCCCATAACCATCGCGGCGGGCGCGGGGCAGTGATTACTTAATGTTAAGCTTGTCCATTCGAAGACGCAAAGACAAGGGCCTTTCCGGGATCGATTTCGACGCCCACTTCCGTGCCCTTAGGGTAAAGTTTCCCCTCGCCCATGCGCACCCGGAGTGGCGCGTCAAAGCCCTGCACACCGACTTCCAGCAGAACCGTATCGCCGAGGAATTTGGCATCGAGCACGCGCCCCATCATCCCCTGACCGGGAGGACTGACCCGGATCGCACGCTCACGCACACACACGACCGTGTCGGCACCATCGCAAAAGCCCGGTGCGGGAATGCGCCCGAACGGGGTGTCGATCGCCGCCTTGTTGACCCGGCCCGGTAGTTCATTGATCTCGGAGAAGAGCCGGGCAACGAACAATTCCGAAGGATGCGCATAAAGATCCTCTGCACGCCCGGCTTGAACAATGCGCCCTGCCCGCATCACGGCAATGCGATCGCTGAGGCGCATCGCCTCCTCGGAGTGATGGGTCACGATCATCGCGGTCGCCCGCGTCTCGCGCAGGATCGTCAGGGTCTCTTCCTGCATCGAATCGCGCAATTGCACATCGAGACCGGAGAACGGCTCGTCCATCAGGACGACAGCCGGGCGCGGCACGATGGCCCGCGCGAGTGCCACGCGCTGCTGCTGCCCGCCTGAAAGTACGTGCGGGTACTCATCGCAGAGGTGCTGGAGGCCAACACGAGTGAGCATCGCGCGCGCCTCGCGCTCGGCTTCGCGTCGCGACAATGCCTTCAGTCCAAAAGCGACATTTCCCAGGATGGTCAAATGCGGAAACAGCGCGAAGTCTTGAAACATCAGTCCGACATTGCGCTTTTCCGGCGGCACGAAGCGTGCCGGCCCCGCGACTTCCTGATCATTGATCAGCACGCGGCCCGCAGTCGGGCGCTCGATCCCGGCTGCGATCCTCAGCAGCGTCGTCTTCCCGCATCCCGATGGCCCCAGCAGACTGACGATCTCGCCGGGCGCAATGGCAAAGCTGACGCGATCGAGCGCCGTAACATCGCCGTAGGTTCGCTCGATGTCCTCGAATGTCAGGCTCGCCGCAAACGTCGCAGCAGCACGGCGCGGAGCGGGCCGTTCCACCAGCGGCGCATCCCCGGCCGGCTCAATTGAAATGTTATCCTTCACGCGCGCGCTATTAACCTTGGAGCGCCACTTGAGACCATCTCAGGCGGCAGGCTCCTCCGGCTTATCGGCCCCGGCGTCATCCGGCAAGTCGAGTTCCAGTTCGGACTGGCCGTCTTCATCGTCCTCAGCCGTGTCGTCGTCGAGGGGGAGTTCATCGGGCAACAGCGCCGCAACGTCGGTTGGCTCGGGAACGGTGAAGCCGGGCGGTAGATTGGCATCGAGCAGACCCTGCGCCTTGAGTTCGGCAAGTCCAGGCAGATCGCGGACGCTGGCCAAGCCAAAATGCTCCAGAAAGCTGTCCGTCGTCCCGTAGGTGATGGGCTTGCCTGGAGCGCGCCGGCGCCCGCGCGGCCGGACCCAGCCGGTCTCCATGAGAATTTCGAGCGTGCCCCCAGACGTCGAGACCCCGCGGATTTCCTCGATCTCGGCGCGCGTCACGGGCTGGTGATAGGCAATAATCGCCAGCGTCTCCAGCGCGGCCTTGGACAAGCGGCGCTCCTCGTGAGCATGGCGCTCAAGTAAGTAGGACAGATCCGAGGCCGTGCGCAGCGCCCACTTGCCGGCGACCTCGACGAGATGAACACCACGTCCCGAGTACTGCTCCTGCAGATCTTTGAGCACCGCATCGACGTCGCAGGTCCTGGGCAGGCTTTCGGCAATGGTGCGCGCATCGAGCGGCTCACTGGCGGCAAACAGAAGCGCTTCGGCGATGCGCAGGTTTTCCAGCGAGGCGCGCGCTTCCCCTTCGCCGAAATCTGGACCTACGCCAAGTTGCATATCGGCAAGCGCGGCGGCAAGTTCGCGCGCCTCAGACGACAGCGCATCGTCCCGGTCCTCATCGGGGGCGCTCTCGTGCGCGCGCTCGCTTCCCGGTTCGTCGTTGCGCGACACCAGCTTCAGCCGTGGCGGAGTCATCGTTGTCTTCCCGTTGTTCATTGCCGAGCCACGCGCACTTGAGTTTCAACCGGGTGACACATCACGTCACGCGGCCATTCACTCATCCGATTTGCTGCCAATCACCCCCTCCATCGCGCCGCCGGACGTAGAGCGGTGCGAAGGGCGCTTCCTGTGCCAGTTCAACGAGGCCCTCGCGAGCCATTTCCAGCGTCGCACCGAACGAGCTTGCAATCACGGTGCGGCTTTCTTCGCCCGTGGGCAGATACTGATGCAAAAACAGATCGAGCTGCGCCCATTGTCCAGAACTCTGACCCAGGAGCTTTTCCAACCGCACGCGCGCGTCCTTGATCGACCAGACTGTGCGCGCCTTGACGACATGCGTGACCTTCACTGTGCGGCGGCGCTGGTCGGCATAGGCCTTCAACAGATCGTAGATTTGCGCGGTCCATTCAGTGTCGCGCACCGTGCGCACGCCCTCCGGCATCCCGCGCGCAAAAACATCGCGCCCCAGACGCTTGCGGGTCATCATCTGCGCCATCGCATTGCGCATGGCGTCGAGGCGGGCCAGGCGGAATGCGAGTTTCTGTGCCATTTCTTCGGCACTTTCCTCCCCCGTCTCGATCTTCTCCTTAGGCAGAAGAAGTCGCGACTTCAGGTACGCGAGCCATGCGGCCATGACGAGATAATCGCCCGCGATTTCCAGCTTCAGCGACTGTGCCGCATGGATGTAGACAAGATACTGCTCAACGAGGGCGAGCACCGAGATCCTCGTCAGATCGACTTTCTGCGTGCGCGCCAGAGCAAGCAGCAGATCGAGCGGGCCCTCAAAACCATCCACATCGACGAGAAGCGCTTCGGAGGCAGCGGGTGCGCCCTCCGAATCGGGAAGCTGCCATGCTTCCACCTGTGTCTCAGTCGTCTCTTCGGCCATTCTTTAATCTGCCACCTTGAGATCGTGGATGGGACCTGGAATCCGCCAAGTGCCGATCAGAGTCGAATGGCCCATTCCGTTTTCAACAGCCTACACTGATTCAGATCGCGGGGTGTGGCGCGCAATCACCGCTGCCAGATGCGCTTGGGCCTCTTCGCGGTCGAACGAGTCTTGACGGGCGAGCAACCCGAATGCCGCCGCGGCGCGCCGCGCCGCCAGGCCGGAAACAGCAGGCACTCCGGCAGCAACGGCCTCCATCTCCTCGAGGACGCCGCTGCAGTGCAGTGCAACATCGCAGCCCGCTTCGATGACCGCCTCCGCGCGCGACCGCATTGTCCCCGACAGCGCGCTCATGCCCAGATCATCGCTCATTAACAGACCATCGAAGCCGATTTCCGTGCGGATGACCTGCCCGACGACGACCGGCGATGTGCTGGCGGGTTCCTTCGCGTCGATCGCAGTATAGACGACGTGGGCAGTCATCGCCATCGGCAGGTCCGCGAGGGCCGCGAACGGCCTGAAATCGCTGGCCTGGAGATCCTCCTTCGCGGCGCGCACGACGGGCAGCGCCAGATGGCTGTCCTCGGTGGCGCGCCCATGACCGGGAATGTGCTTCATCACCGGCAGCACGCCTTGCGCGAGATGTCCCTCGGCCACCGCCCGCCCGAGCCGAATGACCTGCTCGACACTGCGCCCATAGGCCCGATCGCCGATGATGTCATGAGCCCCGGGAACTGGAACATCGAGGACTGGAACGCAATTGGTATTGATTCCCAATGCCTTGAGATCGCAGGCTACAAGAGACGAAGCTTGGAAGGCCGCCGCACACGCCCCCTTCTCGTCCCCGCACGCGTAGCGATCGGCGTAGGCGGCGGCAGGGGGCAGCGCACGCCCGAGCGGTGGGCGCAAGCGCTGCACGCGCCCCCCTTCCTGGTCGATCAGTACGAAAAGCTCCTCGCTGCCGACGGCCTCGTGCGCGTCCTGCACCAGCCGGCAAATCTGCTCCGCGGAGGCACAGTTGCGCGCGAATAAAATGATACCCAGTGGGCGGCAGTTTCTCAGGAAGTCAGCCTCGGCCTCCGTCAGGTCCAGGCCCGTAAGGCCGGTCATGAGACTGGAACGGTCCATTGTCACCTGTCCATATCAAAGCCCGGAAAGAGAAAAGGCCGCGGATCGCCTCCGCGGCCTCCTCGCATGATATCGATCACACTCAGTACGCCATGATCCAGCAGTTGGTGTGACCGGCATTCTTCAGCTGGGCGCACACCGTATTGGCTGCGTCCTTCGAACCGGGCGGGCCGACAAGCAACCTGTGATAGCGGCCCTTCTCGCCGAGATTTGCTTCCTGCACGTCCGGCGTCTTGCTCATCAGCACATCACCGTACCGCTGCTGCATATCGGCAAACTGCTTCAACGCATCGAGCCTGCTTGAACTGGACGCCGGCAGGGAAGCGAGCACCGCGACATAGCCCGCCCCCGTCGGAGCAGGACCCGTCGGCTGAGGCGCCCGCACGGCCGGCTCCGTCGCTGCGGTCTGCACCGGCGGCTTGACCTTCGCAACCGGAGCGGCTGGGGGTGCAGGAGGCGCAGGAGGCGCAGCTTCCGGAACATTGATCGCAAGGGGGACAACGGCTTGTGTCGTGGCGGGCGGCCCGTCCGCGCGGGCCAGTTCCACCGGTTTGACCGGTGCCGGCTGAACGGATGCGGGCGGCGCGACTGTTATCGTTCCTTGGGGTGCGGCTGGCGCAACTTGCGATGTCACAGGCGGTGCCGGGTCATTGACATCGACGATCGTCATGCCGGGAACAGGAACCGACACGGCGGGAGCTGCGGGCGCCTGTATCGAGCCATCCCGCCCGACCACCAGCGTTGACACTTTCCGGGCAGAGCCATCCGTCTCACTGCTCGAGCCGCCGTCACCGAGCCGCCCTAGCAACTTGCTGTCGGAATGTGCGAACTGCTTGCCGTCCGGCTTATCTGGCTTCACTTTCAACGGACCATCGGCCTTCTTCACGATGGGCGTGGGGCCATCGGCGGCGGGGCCCAGAACCGTCTGGTAGGCCCACGTGAGACCGACGGCAACCACCAGCGCGCCGGCAAATGCACCGGCCATCATGAGATATTTGTTCCGCTTGGGTGGCTCCTCGTAGCCATACCCGTCATCCTCGTATCCGTCGGCATGAGGATCTCCCTCGGCCGCTTGATAGGGATCGGCAGCATAGCCGTCCGGGGTACCGTACTGCCCCCCGTGGTTGCCCGGCAGTCCGGGTTGTTGGGCGTATCCGGCTTGATGACCCCAGTCACTGTACTGTTGGCCATAGTCGGCCTGCTGATTGCGCGCGCCCCCGTAGGATTGACCCTGGGCATAGCCCAAGTTCTGGGCGCCCAAGTTCTGGGGGCCCAAGTCCTGGTGACCCAAGTCCTGATGCTGCGGCTGCTGAGGCTGGAGAGGCGGCGCTGTCCGCGTCGGCGGCGGCATATAGCTCGAGAGGTCGAAACTGCGCGGATCGGTCGATGCGGGGGCCGCTCCCCATTGATCCTGATGCGCCGGGCGCAACGCCGCCTGCCCGGGATCATTGCCGTAGCCGTGTCCCGCCGGATAGCCGGCTGGCTGGGCTTGTTCGCCGTAGGGTGGTTGATACCCATAGGCCCCGCTCTGGAGCGGCGGGGATGCCTGCTGCGGGGCGTGCTGGGGATATGGGGGAGCCACACCCTGAGCCGCTGGTGCGGGGCGCGGAGCCGGATGAACCGCACCCTGCGGGGTGTTATGCCCGTAATAGTAATCCTGGCCCTGATGGCCGAAACCGTCGGCGTGCTGCGGAGCCCCACGGTACCCTGCATCTGGATGAGCTGCGGGGGGATGGACCGGACGCTGATAGGCCTGAGACTGCGGAGAAATCTGAGGATTGGGACGGGGGGCTCCGTTCAGGCCTTGTGTCCAATCCGCCGGATCATGTTCACCCGCCGGGCGATGCACCGGCCAACCACCATGAGGGGGGTGCGCATTGTCGGAGCGTGACATATCGGATTAACCCTTCCAGGTTTTCTGCCTTGGCGATCGTAGCCGGACCGAACCACGGGCGGAGCGGCCGCACCGACCAGCTCGAACCGGCCTCGAATCGCTTCTGGTCTCGAGACTAGCGCATGGCCTGAGGCGCCTCGACCCCAAGAACTCCAAGACCTGAGGATATCACCTCACGTGCTGCCGTCACGAGCGCACACCGCGCCACTGTCAGATCCCCATCCTGCGGCTGGATAAACCGCAATTGTGGCGAATCATTGCCACGGGTCCAAAGCGCATGAAAAGCGGAAGCTAGATCATAGAGATAGAAGGCTACACGGTGGGGTTCGCGGGCGCCTGCAGCGGCCGCCATGACGCGCGGATATTCGGCCATCCGGCGCATCAGCTCGATTTCGGCGGGATCGGTAAGCCGCGACAACTTCGCGCCGGTGAGCGCCAAATCCGACACATCCAGCTCCGGCATCTGCTCGGCCACGTTGCGCAGTACGCTTGCGGCCCGCGCATGGGCGTACTGCACGTAGAAGACGGGATTGTCCTTGGACTGCTCGGTCACCTTGGCGAAATCGAAGTCCAGCGGCTCCAATTCCTTACGATAAAGCATCATGAAGCGGACCGGATCGCGGCCCACCTCGTCCACAACATCGCGCAGGGTCACGAACGTGCCGGCGCGTTTGGACATCTTGTAGGGTTCGCCGCCCTTGAAGAGCTTCACCAGTTGGACGACTTTGATCTCCAGATCGCTGTCCCCGCCGAGCGTGCGCCACGACTTGAGCTTGCCTTTGGCATCGCGCTCCAGCGTACCCCCCGAGAACGCCGCAACCGCCGCCAGCATGCGCGGGATATAGCCGATATGATCGGCGCCAAACACGTTGACGAGGTGGCGGAACCCCCGTTGCAGCTTGTCGTAGTGATAGGCGATGTCGCCGGCGAAATAAGTGTAGGTTCCGTCTGATTTCTTGAGCGCGCGATCCTGATCGTCACCGAATGCGGTGGAGCGGAACAGCGTCTGCTCGCGATCCTCCCACTCGTCGTCGTCATGTCCGAGCGGACGCGCCAGCCGGCCCTCATAAACGAGGTCCCGGCCGCCCAGCGCCTCGATCGCCTCGCGCACCCGGTCCGCGCCACTGCGCGAAAGCGAAGCTTCCGAGACGAAAACGTCATGGCGGATGGCGAGGGCTGCCAGATCGTCCTTGATCATCGCAAGCATCATGGCAACGGCCTCGGTTCTGACACCTTCGAGCCATTCGCTCTCGGGCTTGCCGATAAGGTCGCGGCCGTGGATTTGTGCCAACCGCTCTCCGACGGGCTTCAGATAGTCACCCGGATAGAGCCCCTCGGGAATGTCCCCGATGTCCTCGCCCAGCGCTTCCCGGTAACGCAGGAAGGCGGACCGGGCGAGCACATCCACCTGACCGCCCGCGTCATTGATGTAGTACTCGCGGGTGACATCGTAGCCGGCGAAGGCCAACAGGTTGGCCAGCGCATCGCCGAACACCGCACCACGGCAATGGCCCACATGCATCGGCCCAGTGGGATTGGCCGACACGTATTCGACGTTGACCCTGATGCCGTTCGCCTCTGCGCGTCCGAAATCGCCCCCAGCGCGCAAGATCGCCTCGATCAGGCGATGCCAGTAACCGGACGTCATCGTGATGTTGAGAAAGCCCGGGCCGGCAACTTCAATGCCTGCGATGTCCTTCTCACCCTGAAGCTGCGCTTTGAGCGCCTCGGCGAGATCGCGCGGCTTGGCGGCGGCTTTCTTCGCCAGCACCATGGCGGCGTTGGAGGCAAAATCCCCATGTGCCGACTCGCGCGGAGCCTCGACCTCCACGCCAGCGATGATCAGGTCCGCGGGCAGCGTGCCTTGCGCCTTCAAGCGCTCGAGTGCGATCTCGAGCCGTGCCGCGATATCGACATAGACGTTCATTGCGGTTTCCTCGGGCGAGGCCCCGTGACGGTAGACGGTGGATGGTGGGAAAATCAAAAAAATTCCGGGGATCGGACAGCCCGCTATCGCAATTCCGGCGTGGCGTCAAACAAGCGGCGGTGCTCGGCAAGCGCGAAGCGGTCGGTCTGGCCGGCCAGATAGTCGGCGGCAATACGCGCCTGCTGGCGCTCGCTGCGGCCCCGCATCTGCGCAACCCAGGCGTCAGGGAGTGCTGCCGGTCGAGCCGCATCCTGGTAGCGCTCGAAGAGATCGAGAACAATCGTTTCGGCGGCACTCATGATACGTGCGATACGTGGATGACGGTAAACACGCTCGAACAGGAACGAACGCAAAGTCTCCACGTCGCCGGATATGGCTTGCGAAAACGACACCACGGCCGCACTGGACGCACGAACGTCATCTGCGCTTTGCGGCTTGAGCGCGGCCAGGCGCAACCGGCTCTCGCTCACCACGTCACGGATCAGCGCCGTAATCATGCGCCGCGTCACCTCGAAAATCGCGCGCCCGAATTCCTCGCGGCGACCGTCCCGTTCAGCCTCTTCAGCGAATGGCCCGACGAAAGGCAGGCCGGCAAGGTCGCTGAGCGTCAGCAGCCCCGCGCGCAAGCCGTCATCGACGTCATGCGTCAGGTAGGCGATGTCATCTGCGATAGCCGCGACTTGCGCTTCCCCACTTGGCCAGGATCGCAGGTCGAGGTCGCGCCAGCTTTCGATCGAGCGGCACACCTTGCGCACAGGATGGGCGCTGTTGCCGGCCAGCGGGCCATTGTGCTTGGCCAACCCTTCCAGCGTCTCCCACGTGAGATTGAGCCCATCGAAATCCCGGTACTTGCGCTCCAGGCGCGTCACCACACGCAGGCTCTGGGCATTGTGGTCAAATCCGCCATGGCGGCACATGGCTGCGTCGAGGGCGCGCTCGCCAGCATGCCCGAAAGGCGGATGACCGAGGTCATGGGCCAAAGCAAGTGTCTCAGCGAGGTCTTCGTCGAGGCGCAACTGACGGGCCAGCGTTCGCGCGATCTGCGCGACTTCGAGGCTGTGCGTCAGGCGCGTACGGTAATGATCGCCCTCGTGATAGACAAAGACTTGGGTCTTATGGGTCAGGCGCCGAAAGGCCGTCGCATGGAGGATGCGATCGCGATCGCGCTGGAAAGGGGAGCGCGTTGAGCACTCGGTCTCCGGATACTGTCGGCCACGGGACGGCAGGCCGCTGGCGGCGTAGCAAGCGGGCGCGCGCGCACCCGGCGCCAGATCCGCACCAAACCCGCCCGAATCCGCGGGACTTGGCGTCGCAATACCGGCGGGCACATCGGCGCGTTCCGGTCCTGTCATGGACGGCTCATCACATTCCTGGGAGCTGATGCACCCGGTCTTACGCGTGCATGCAGGTTGCAGCATCGATTGTCATCGTAGCACACACCCATTTGACTCACCCGCGCATCGTCCTATCTTTGTGAGCAGCAGTGGCCCATCCCGGCCTCGGCTGGCAAGGGTTTCGCACCAGGCCAGTGGCCGCAGCCCGGGACTCAAAGCCAGATCCTCAAACGAGTGACCACACCATGACAGAACCACAAGCCGGAACTGACGTCGTTATCACCGGATCCGCCGCCCGGCGCATCACCCAGATCGTGACGTCGGAACCACCGGGGACCATGCTGCGGGTGGCCGTGGAAGGTGGCGGATGTTCGGGCTTCCAATATAAGTTCGAGCTGACGCGCGTTGCGGCCGGAGACGACATCGTCATCGAACGCGATGGGGCCAAGGTCCTCATTGATCCGATATCGCTCGGCTACCTCGCCGGTTCGCAGATCGACTTCGTCGACGACCTGATCGGCGCCTCGTTTCAGATCCGCAATCCCAATGCGTCCTCCTCGTGCGGATGCGGCACGAGCTTCGCGCTGTGAGTGAGCCCTGCACGGTGCGTCTTGCCATCGCCGCGCACCATCGGAGCTGCACTCGATGAAGATCGCCACCTGGAACATCAACGGCGTCAAGGCCCGCATCGAGAGCGTACGCGCATATCTCAAAGAGGCGGAACCCGACGTCATCGGCTTCCAGGAGATCAAGTCCGTCGATGAAGGCTTCCCCGCCGATGCGTTCGCGGATCTGGGATATCGCCTTGCCGTTCATGGACAGAAGGGCTTCAACGGGGTCGCGATCGCATCCAGGCTGCCGCTCGAGGACACCGTCCGTGGGCTTCCCGGTGATGACGGCGATGCACAGGCGCGCTACATCGAGACAACCGTATGCGCGCCAGATCTCGCGGTGCGTCTCGCCTGCCTCTATCTGCCGAACGGCAATCCGATCGGGACGGACAAGTTCACCTACAAGCTCCAGTGGATGAAGCGGCTGACAGCCCACGCCCGTTCCTTGCTGGCCCTCGAGATGCCCCTCGTTCTGGCCGGCGACTTCAACGTGATTCCGGAGCCTGTCGACGCCAAGCGCCCCGAGGCCTGGCGCGAGGATGCATTGTTTCAACCCCAATCGCGGGCATCCTACCGCGAGCTCTGCACTCTTGGGCTGACCGACGCGGTGCGCGCCTGTCATCCTAGCCCGGGTGTCTATACGTTCTGGGACTATCAGGCAGGCGCCTGGAACAAGGACGACGGCATTCGGATTGATCACATGCTGTTGTCAGCGCAGGCCGCAGACCGGCTGGAAGGTGCCGGCGTCGACCGCCACACTCGTGGCTGGGAGAAACCTTCCGATCATGTGCCCGTATGGGTGGAACTCACGTAGGATCCACCCACCCATCCCGGTCTCGCCCACCACCGTTACTGAGGACTTGAGCGCACACCAGAGCCGGTCACTCCGACATCGCGCAATTCAGGCGCGGTGCGGCCATAGACGAAGCCCGGCCTCTGCTCCCCGAAGGGTGTCGCAGGGCCCGCAACACTGCTATCATCGCTCCTCAGCCGGATCGGATTGACGACTTCGCCGTTGCGGCATGTGCGCTCGGGCGCTGCGGCCAGCATCCCGATGCCGCTGGCTTCCCGGGTCTCGGGCTTACGGCCATACCGGTTGCCCCATGACGCAACGATGCCAGTCGCCTGTGTCCGGATACCGTCTCCCGAACCGCAGAAGATGTTCTGGTAGATGTCTTCGATCCACAAGCGCTCGTAGATCGGGGAGTTTTCCACCGCGACCTCGATCAGTGCCAGCGCCATCGGCTGATTGGCCTTGATGTACTTTCCGCGCCAGAGAAGGTCCGCGAGAAAGGCCTGCGCCCCCGCGTGCCCGCGCTCGGCCAGAACCGAGAGCCAGTGCAGACCCATGGCGCGATCCTCTTCGACGCCTTCACCCCTGAGCCGCAGCTTGGCGAACTCGAACTGGGCGTCCTCGTCGTCGAAGGTCGATGACGCGTTGTGCAGGTAAAGCACCGCGAGATCGAGGTTGGGCTTCAGACCGATTTCCTTGAGGCCACGCTTCACATACCCAGCCAGCGCCGTCAGCGCCTTGCCCACGTAGGGCGCTCGTGGATCGACCTCCGGATCAATCTCTGCGTATTCATCAGCGATCTTCTGAAACAGGAGATAGGCCTTCGCATGATCGGTGTGCGAGCCGTTGTTATCGGAATAAATGCGGGCCAGGTAGTACTCCGCCATAAACTCGCTGTTAGCCGCTGCGAATTCCAAAGCGGGGATTGCAATCTCGTAGTACCCACCCTGATAGGCACTGAGGCCCTGCTTGAGTGCTTCTCGAGGCGAAGAAAACGATATCGCTCCCGCCATCGCTGCTGATGCGGCGACCGACAGCGCCGACACGGCGCCAAGAACGAATTTGAGACAGTTAGATATCCGCATAGCAGACCACTTCCGCCTTTCCGCCGAGATGCGTGACTGCACCAAATCGCGCCGG
>CAZZPH010000005.1:22184-26382 GCA_964655725.1 uncultured Hyphomicrobium sp. | reverse complement strand
CGACCGCACGGGGCTGCCGGGCAACAGCAATTTCAAGATCTTCGAGAAGGGCGCACGCGCCCTTGGCTACAAGGACGTCCATACGGGGCGCATGGCCATCAACGCGCGCGAGTATGATGGCCGCGCCGCCTGCCAGCAGACCGGGTTCTGCTTCCAGGGTTGCAAGTGGGGCGCCAAGTGGTCGGCCGCCTACACCGACATCCCGGCCGGTGAAGCAACAGGCAATCTGGAAGTACGCGAGCGCGCCCATGCCGCCCGCATTCTCCACGATGAAGCCGGCAAGGTCACCGGCGTCGAATACTTCGATGCGCAAGGAAATCTGCAGTTGCAGAAGGCGCGCATCGTGTGCGTGGCGGGCAACAGTTTCGAAAGCCCGCGGCTCCTCTTGAATTCAGCTTCGTCAAAGTTTCCCGACGGTCTCGCCAACAGCTCCGGACAGGTGGGCCGCAACTACATGCGCCACACGACCGGATCGGTCTATGCGATCTTCGACAAGCCGGTGCGCATGTGGCGCGGCACGACCATGGCCGGAATCATCCAGGATGAGGCGCGGCATGATCCCAGCCGCGGCTTCGTGGGCGGCTACGAACTGGAAACGCTAAGTCTGGGCTTGCCGTTCATGGCGGCCTTCCTCAATCCCGGCGCCTGGGGACGCAGCTTTACCACCGCACTCGATCACTATGACCACATGGCCGGCCTATGGATCGTCGGCGAGGACATGCCGCAGGCGAACAACCGCGTAACCTTGTCTGAGACGAAGGACACATTCGGCCTGCCGGTCGCAAACGTCCATTTCAGTGATCACCCCAATGACGTCGCCATGCGCAATCACGCCTACAAGCAAGGCACCGCGGTCTACCGGGCAGTCGGGGCGACGCGCACTCTGCCAACGCCTCCCTATCCCAGCACCCACAACTTGGGCACCAATCGCATGTCAGAAAAGGCGACCGACGGCGTGTGCAACAAATGGGGTCGAACCCACGACATCGCCAACTTGTTCATCTCGGACGGCTCCCAATTCACGACGGGGGCCGCCGAGAACCCGACACTGACCATCGTGGCCCTCGCCATCCGGCAAGCCGATCACATCGCCCGCGAGATGGCTGCAGGGAATATCTAAGATCACAGTCACCGGCTACTCGCCCACCCGATGCCGCGGGCGCGAGCACATGTGACTTGGTACTGCCTGCTTTAGATTGGCAAGCACGCCTTCCACTCCCGCCCGATGGGCGGTAGGCTTGAACCAGGTTGGCATCGAGCCGGGCGGGGCAGGGCGTGGCGCGAAAACTCTCCCAACATCGTCCACATGACGACCCCGCCACGGGTGCGTGCGGCAGTCTCGCAGCGGCCCTGGCTCCCGTCTCCGCACTGCTGGTCTCGACCTCGCTCCTTTTGATGGGAAACGGGTTGCAGGGCACGCTGATCCCAGTTCGCGGCAATATGGAATCCTTCCTGCCGTTCGAACTCGGCGTGCTGGGTGCGGCCTACTATCTGGGCTTCACGCTCGGGTGCCTTCACGGCCCTTCGCTGGTGCGCCGCGCGGGCCACATCCGCGCCTATCTGGCCATGACCTCGCTTGCCTCCGCAATCGCGGTCGTCCACCCGATCTTTGTCGATCCCATCGCATGGTGGGCACAGCGCGCCGCCACGGGGTATTGCTTCGCGGTGCTCTTCATCGTGATCGAGAGTTGGCTCAACGAGCGTTCCGACAACCGTGTCCGCGGCACCGTCTTTTCGGTTTATACGATCATCAATCTGACGGTCATCACTGTTGGGCAGATGATGCTGGCGCTTGCTGACCCGGCCTCCTTTGCTCTTTTTGCGTTGGCATCGGTCCTCGTCTCGCTCGCGGCCCTGCCCATCGCATTCACAGCATCTGCCACGCCATCCCCGATCGCATTCGTGCGGCCACGCATCAAGAAACTCTACCGGATCTCGCCAGTGGGCGTCACCGGATGCTTCGCCGTCGGCCTTGCCAATGGCGCCTTCTGGACGCTGGGTCCAGTCTTTGCGCAAAACATCGGTCTCGACGCCATAGGCATCGGGTTGTTCATGAGTTCGGTGGTGCTGGGCGGGGCCTTGCTGCAGTGGCCCCTGGGCAGCATCTCGGACCGCATGGACCGGCGTATCGTCATCATCATCGCGGCGCTCGTGGCGCTGTTGGCGGCGATCATCCTCATGATCCTGCCGTCCAACGACACCACCTCGATGATGATCGCCGGCGCAATCTTCGGAGCAGGCGCCTTCCCGCTCTACCCGCTGGCGGTCGCACACGCCAACGACTACGCCGAACCCGGCGACTTCGTTGAGGTCTCCAGCGGCCTTCTTTTGATGTTCGGCATCGGTGCCGCCGTAGGGCCGCTCTTGGCTTCACTTTCACGTCAGGCAATCGAAGCGCCGACGCTATTCTTCTTCACCGCGACCGTTCATGGCGTGCTGATTATCTATGTCATCTGGCGCATGACGCGCCGCAGAGCTGCGGTCGATGCAGGCCGCGTGGTCTTCTCCGATGCCGCGATTGCTGCCCAGACATTGTCACCGATCGACCCGCAGTCCGCCCGGAACGACCAGAACGAGACCACGTAACGAGACCGCATCGCGCGGGCTGGCGCGCTTTTCTTCGCGGTTAAGGCTTCGTTAACCGGGTTCATGGAATCGTGCCTCGGTTCCGGTTCTGTTCCAGGCCTCGTCCATGCGTCGGCTGCCCAAGATCCTGATTGGAGGCTTTCTCGCTTACGCCGTGGTGGCGGCGAGCCCCGAGCAGCAGGCCCGCATGCTTGACGGTGCGCTGGCCGTCAAGGACGCCGCCTTCGAAGCCTGCACGCGCGAGGATGGCATGTGCGCTCAGGCCATCTCGGGCCTCATGGCGGCCCTCGGACCAACTCTCCACGACGGCCCAGACCCCTGGATGGATGAGGACGACAAGCGCGGCAGCCGCATCACCGTCATGCCGCCTCCGTAGGTGTAGAGCGGGCCTGCCCAGCCCCCCCCAAACAAAAAAACCGCGCGACAGCTCGATCACGGGGCAGTTCCTGAAAGTACATCATCACACGTGAAGGACGCTCAAAAGCAGGCGCGAAGAGCTGGACCAAGTGCGATCGGCATGCTGAGCATTTTGTACACCATGAGCGGCGCGTCGGCGTCTTGCGCTCGCCCCTGCTGCTTTCGAAATGAGCGGGCCAGCTCCAATGTTTCGCAAATCTCGCCCAGGGCGGCTTGGCTGGCGTGCGATCCGATCCAGACTGCCGCTTCTCTGGTCCGGTTCAAAATGGCTTCGGCAACGATCGATGGCATGCACCGACGATCAGACGCTGCGTTATGCTGCAATCACATCACGCACACCGCATTCGAGTTCGATGGCGTGCGCAGCATCAAGGTCTGCCCCCTGTCAGCGGCGTCAGCACGTCTCCGGCTGCGTGTCACCTGCGTCAATCGATTCAATCTGAAGCCGCTCGGCAACATTAAACCTGGAAAAGGACCTTCGATCGCCGCCATGTCCACCCGCCCGCCTCGACATCGAGAGCGAATCGCCACTCTATTTGAACATCATTCGGTAACGCTGAGAGGCCAACAGCGCCGTCAGCGTTCGCAAGCATAATCGTCACGTCGTTCTGAAGTTCTGCGTTCCAACCAATCTAACTGATGGAATTTGCGCAGAAATTGGAACTGCAATGACTTCTCGAATTATCCTTGCTTTGCTTGCCCCCGTCTTCCTCAGCGTTGTCTTCACGCCGAAGGCGAACGCTCAAGCTATTGGCCTGGGTGACAAATTCCGCGGAACCTCGTTGGAGGAAGGCCGCGAGAAGCTAAAGACGGAAGGCGCTGCACGCAGTTTCAGTTCCGAAGTCGGAGTTTTTCTGGCTCCTGGCATTGTCGTGCAGAGCACTCTGTCGACAGAAGTCGGATACGACTCGAACCCCGACGACTTTTTCAGCGACGACACACCCGGCGCCTATGGGGCAGCACGGGCATCATCGCGCGTCGGTTTCCTCAGTGAGCGGGGCGTCACGACCATAGGATTCCTCGGAGGCCGCACGCCCTATCAGGGAGACGATGTCATCGATCCCAGCCGTTGGGACTTCGGCGTAGCGCTCGATAACAACTACCGTCTCGCACCGGGCTGGGAGATTAGTGGCGGCGTCTTCTTCGTGCGCGACCACCAGTATCTCATTCCGAGCGACAATGCCGGTGGCTACGC